>CAZKTR010000355.1:0-3913 GCA_964555525.1 uncultured Pirellulaceae bacterium | reverse complement strand
CGATTGACTGATCCAATGCACCAACAAGGCCGAGCAGGTTTGATAGTCTTGTCGTTGAATTAGCGCATCGATCACTAACGAGTAGGCTTTTGGTGAATCAAGAATTTCTGCGTGCGGCGCCCAAAACTCCATGTCCCCCGCCGCGGCGCCGCCTTTGTGCCAGAGGCTGAGTGCTTGGCTGACAGTGGAGGCGGCTTCGTACAGGTCTTCGGGATCGACTGCGCCGACTGACGATACTTCGTGAGCCGCGTACTTGCGCCACCAGTCGACAATCAGCCGCATTTCTTTGTCGGCATCCTCGCGAATATTGTCATTGTCGGTGGCGGCCGCTTCGCTAGTGATCCGCGATAGTAATGCAAAAATCCGATCCATGATGTCCAACAAATCGAAGACACGGTGATCGCGAACCGTATTTTCCATCGCTGGAAATAAACTGTAATTGGCATCGAAGCCAATGATATTCCACGGATCCACAATCGCGCCGCAACCGATACCCGTTTTCAATCGGGAAAATATTTTATGGACGTAACTAAACGCTTGCTCAAGGTCATTGGCTTCAATCGAATCGTGAGCGGTCGCCAACAAACAATCAATCTGGCAATGAATCCGAGCCGAAGCAACGGGAACAATTTTTGATTGTTTCGTTGCGGCTTCGGGATATCCCATTCTTGCAAAAATGGTCGCCAATCGACAATTTACCAACTGCATCGCTCGATGATGAGCCAGCCGCGCGTTCAAATCCTGGCGGACGGCGCCGAAGGGTTGATGCCGCTGTTTGGATTCTTCGATTAGCCGCTTTTGATGTGGCCCTGTTAGGCTGCCCAACAGATTTTGGTAAAACTGATCGCGATAGCCAGCGATAACCGGGATTAACTTGCCCAGCGTTGTGTTTGAGTCGTAGGTGCTGGGCGAACTTCCGGCGATTCCCGAACCCATCAACATCGTGCACGCCAACGCCGATGCGGCTTCGAGTAACGCCTCGCTGTAAGAAACCGGCGGCAATTCCGCAACGCAAGCATCGATGCGATCCAACAGAGCCTCCAGCGTTACTGCGTGGAAAATGAAACGCTCAAAATACCCGTCCAAACTAATCGTGTCGTCATCCCACTGACCGAAGTGATGGTTCGGTCGTTGATTGATCGGGTGATCAAAATCAAATGCTCGCGGGTCAATCGACAATTCTTTTAGTCGGTCGAGTGAAAACTCTGCCGCCCGTAGAATGTGTTCGTCCGTTTTTTCAATCAAACGAATCGTTTCAGTCAGCAGATCGTGGTAGCGACCGTGAGCCACACCAACGCCTTGAATATATACCGGCACCGGCCGAAAGCGTTCATTCGCATAAGGCTGGAGCTTTTGCGACTCCAACGTGGCAACTGGTCGATGTCCCGTGAAGTCATTCAACTGTCGCAACACCGATCGTGAAAACAACACTCGGTCGGCGCCGGCGAACGAATCCTCTGAATCCAGTTCCTGCAAACGGATCTCTCGAAGCACCAACTCGAACGCTCGACCGACAAAGAACGAATTCATCAGAATCTCTGTCTTCTGATGAAAAAACAGATCTCGATGAAACTTAAGATACAACGGCACCAACACGTCGAAAGTGACTTCGATCGCGAATCGTGACTGAGAAGAATCCCGGAACGCCGAGTTTTCTTGTTCCAATTCGGCAAGTCGCTCGGTCAACCGATCATGAAACGCCAGTGCCGTGCACCCAGCCAAAGGGTGAATATCATCAACTGAGTCGTCAGCTTTAACCGGTTGCTGCTCTACCGTCAGATTACTTGTACAAGTTTGATCGACGGTTTCGCAATCAGGTTCAGCGGCCGCGAGCAATCCGAAAGCGGCATTGAGATTTCGAAAAAAGCTAACATCGAATGATCCGTTACCGTAATTCAAGTAACCAAGAATTGGATCGATCGCAGCAAGCAACTCGGTTGGCATTTCAGGTTGTGGTGCACCCTGCGAATTCATACTCGGATCCAGATTGGCTTTTCATTCAGCCAAAGCACGTCACGTAGACAGCAAGCACCTCATGGGGCTGCTCTTCGAGACGGAAAGTTAAATAGTTAGCAGTGGAACAACGACACTCAACCAACTTCAAGGCTGCAAAAATCATGGCTCCGCCAGTTGAGTATCGTAAAAATCGAACCCTTTATGGTCTAGTCGCGATTGCGTTGTGACTGGGTTTTGCGAGCTAGTTTTTGTTTTAATGGCCCTAATCAAGCGCAGTGGAGCACCGGTGTGCCGTTTTTTCGTGCTAATCAGCCCCAACAACCCACGTACGATCGGTAAAACAAGCGTTTTTACCTAGATCAATTGTGAAATTCAGCGATACTGTCGATACACGAACATGTCTGCTTAATTCCTGATCGCCGTTAAAATGTGACGATCAGCTGATTTGATCTGGAGCCTTGTGAAAATGCTTGCTGGTAAACTTTATCGCCTCGCCCCTCAATTCCAAACTAATGGAAACTTAATGAGCTTTTCAAAACTTGCGATTGCATTATTTTCGATGTTCGCGATTGCCGTTAGCACTTCGGCCAACGCCCAGCAACTTGAAAGCATTGGCTTGAAACAGCAGTGGTATTCTCATAGCGGGGTTGCTGCAGGAGGCAAGCTGGCCGATTGGTATCTGGACATCGACGAAAACAGTGGCACGACCTACTTTGAGATCACAGGTGGGACCTACTCCGAAACGATATCTGAAAACGATTTGGGGCCCAACGGGAAACCGATGGGAATCGACTTTGGCTTAGAGATAGCAAACATCAAAGCAGAAGTCATCGCGGCTCGTTTGAAGTCGGACCTTGGCAAAGATGTAGAAGTAACCGTCAATCAGTACACGTTGCCGAAATCAACTCTCTACACTCAAACCGACAGTGGCGCAGTTCGTGCCATTGATGCGGAAACTGGCAAGGTACGGTGGAGCGTCAATGTTGGAGTTTCATCGACCGAGAGTTTGGGGGTGGCTGGAAGCGGCGACCACGTTGCAGTTTTGAAAGGCAGCTTGGTATATTGCCTTAGCTCTGAAACAGGGACTCTTCTCTGGAGTCACCGTTGTGAGAGCTCTCCGACAGCACCTCCGCAAGTTGACGACGGAGAGATCTTTGTGCCGCTGCTAAGTGGCCGAATTGAGCGATTTGACGTTAATGACGAAGGCTTTAACACTGTTTCGTTTGTTTCGAGCGGGACTGGACCGACGACCGCTCGGCCAGCGATTTCAGATTTATCGATGTGCTGGTCAAACTACAGTGGCACGGTAAGTGTCGCAGCCAGAAGTGCAAAGAAAGGACTGCCGGGGTTTCAACTCACTGCTGATAGTTCAGTTTTTGGCGTTCCTCAATACAAAGACGGAGTCTACTACGTCACATCGATCGATAGTTACGTCTACGCGTTGTCAGAAGAAAGAGGTTCTTTACTCTGGGAAAATTCAACCGGCTTTGAAATTACCCAAGCACCGTTTGTGGTGGGTAACCATGTTTATGTCATCAACGACTTAAACCAACTATCACGTTTCGACGCAAAAACGGGTCTGATAACGGCCAACTGGCAAAAGCCTCGCCCAAACATTGGTACCTTTGTAGGAGCCAGTGAAAAGAGAATTTACACGGTCGACAAAATCGGCAAAATGAAGGCACTGGATCAAGAATCAGGCGCGATCGTGGGCTCAGCAACAGTCGGCGACGTCTCTCTAGTGCTACCAAACACCAAAAACGACCGGATCTACTTGCTGAATAATTCCGGTACCATTCGTTGCTATCGAGAAATCAGCTCAGTCAAGCCGTTCTTCCATTCGGATGAATTCAAGCCGCTCAAGCCGATGATGAAAGACGGTGAAGATCCGGCCAAAAGCGAAGCTGAAAGTCCTGATTCCGATGATGTAGATCCATTCGGCGGAGACGGAGACAAC
>CAZKTR010000354.1:0-3915 GCA_964555525.1 uncultured Pirellulaceae bacterium | reverse complement strand
TCAACAGCACCGGCATGAAAACCAACAGCACAATCAATGAAGGCAACACATCACTAGGCTGGCCCGCCGAATCATCTGAAAACCAACCAGCGTAGACAGCCAACACTTGAATAAACAAATAAGCCGACGCTATGATTAAAAAGCCAAATTGCTGAACGAGGCAACTACCCCGATAGGCCGGTAGGTTTTCCTCCTCTTGGCGATGCAGATAGATTGCATAAGGCGTCGACACCAACTGCTGCTGAAAGCCCCGCGCAAATAACACCAACGACAACCCGATGTAGTAAACACCCAACTCCGACGGCGCAAGCCGCCCAATCAGGACGCTGGTTGCGAAACCGGCGACGCTTACTACCCCTTGATTGAACAAACAAACCAATGCGTCCTGATGATTAACAAGCGTTTGGACTAATCTGAGTTTTGACAATTGCTGCGGCTTACCCATTTGCAATCGAAGGTCCTGCCAAAAATTCGCCGCCCTCGGGAGCGCCATTGCTGCCACGAGCAGGCCGATTTCGTTGACTCTTGTAAACGCCCAACAGCTCCAAAAGCACAGCGATCATTACCGCACCGGTGGTCGCGGCAACTAACCCAAGCGCCGCAATAATCGATTTCTTAGGACTGATGGCCTTGGGAACGAAACTCGGTTGCTGCACAATACGAACGTTGGTGAATCGACTGCTGTGTAACGCTTCGTCGATTCGAGACTGCTCGTAGAGTTCTAGATACTGTGAATAACTATCGGCCTGCTTTTCAACGGTTGTTTGAAGCTGGCCAATTAGTACTTCGCTTTGATTTAACTTAGCCGCTTTGTCGAGTAACTCCTTGAGCTGGCTCTCGAGCGTTGCCTTCTGAGCTAGTAGCGCCGCTAGATCTGCTTTCGCTTCGACATAATCTGCCGCAACTTGCTGTTGAGCAAGCGGGTTCTTATCTATTAGCAATTTGAACTTTTTAAGCCTCGCTCTCGTGGAAGACAAAGTACTGATGGTTCCCATCAAACTCGACTCAATCGTATGTGTTTGTTCTTTCAGGTTTTCCCGAGCACCTTCAATTGAAACTACGCCCGCATCTTCTTTGGCAACTTGCAACGCCTTCATCGACTCTTGCCATTGCCTACGTTTCAGCTGAGACTGCTGGTCAAAAAAATCATTACTGTCAGGGGTTTGGTGCGCGCCGGTGTGCATGACCTGATAGACATCCAAGTACTCCTTAACAATCCGCTGAGCGAGTTCTGGCGAGGCTGCTTCTACATGGACAATCAACACGCTTGATTTTCGTGAACTAACCACATAGGTATCTTGGGTAAGCGTTTTAATCGCTTTTTGTCGAGGTGAGTTCAAATAGTCTTTCTCTAAAGGATCCCGTTCCTTGGTCTCAGCCGACAATTCAGCCTCACCTAGGATGACGTCTGGACCAATCCGGTCGACTACCTCTTCCACAAGGCCTCGGCTATAGAGCATGTCGCGAATCGAGTTGATCTCATTGTCCCGTGTATCAAGCACCGAAATGGTACTTCCGGTTGTAGCGGTTGGATCGAGTGAGACAGTTTCCCGGCCAAGTTTGACAAAGATCATGGCTTCAGAGACATAAGATTTAGGCAGAAAAATCATTGCTAAGACAGCTGCACCGGCGGTGGCAATAAACACCACCATCCCTGAAAACCAATGGTTCTTCAGGGCGCTGAAAAGCATCGAAAAAGATAATAAGTTCGTATCTTCTGGGTTCACGGCGAAACTACATGTATAGTAAATAAATGAAATAAGAGGACGTGGCTTTGGCTCAAAGCAAGCCAAATGGCCAAGGCCCTGCGGTCATACTAACCAGAACCACCTATCTGAAAACTCTATAATTCAACCACTTGCCCTTTTTTTCGGTTTTAGCTAACGTGTTATGACGTTGATTGTGCTACTTCGACCGGTTTTCACGCCTGTTTCGTGCAGCTTTCATCTAGACTCTACACCCGTGTTTCCCACCCAACAAATTAGTCGTCGTGACAATTCGCGATGTTTAAAAGTGTGATGGCCAACGATTTAAAAAACAAAACTCCAGTCGGCCAGTTCGAAACCGTTCAGCTTCGCGGGATGCCAATCCATGCAGTTAGTAAGAAGCAAACAATCAAACACTTAACTAATTGTGCGCGTCAAAAAATTGGTGGCTGGGTCGTGACGCCCAATCTTGATATCCTCAGACGCCACACCAAATCGAAATCATTTCGGAATCTCGTAGCCACGTCATCGCTTAATGTCCCCGATGGAATGCCCTTGGTTTGGGCAAGTCGCGTCAAAGGCCAACCGTTGACCGAACGCGTCAACGGCACTGACTTGATGGTCGATCTGTGTGAAGCAGCCTCCGACGCTGGACAGTCTGTTTTTTTTCTTGGCGGCAACCCCGGCTCGGCAGAAAAAGCAGCTTCTGAACTGACCGCCAGATTCCCCAACCTTAAGATCGCAGGATGTCATTGCCCCGATTTCGGTTTTGAAACCGAGATCAACAATATCACGGAAATCGCATCCATCATCGCCCAGGCCAACCCGGCCTTCGTTTTCGTAGGACTTGGCTCACCCAAACAAGACGTACTGATCAGCATGCTCCGGCTAAAACTACCAAACGTTTGGTGGCTAGGAGTCGGCATCAGCTTTAGCTTTGTCGGCGGAGAGATTCCACGTGCCCCCGAATGGGCCAAGAAAAGTGGTTTCGAATGGCTCTACCGCTTGTGCTCTGAACCAAAACGACTTTTCAAACGCTATTTAGTTCAAGGCGTACCGTTCTTTGCAATGACCCTACTGGTTTCAGGCTTTGAGCGACTTTGGAATCGGCCACCGCAGTCACCGCAACCACCACAACCGAAATTGAACGTCGACACAAAAACGAATTAGCACTCTAACATTTAGCAAACAAAGCACGGTCAAGTAAACTGAATCTCGGATCGTCGCCAATTACGGAACATTCTGCGACACCCAAACAGGCAACCGCGCCAGTTTCGCAAGCAACGCCTGTCGCTCATCCTGTTTTCTGAACAAACGATGTTTCAACTTCACTGCACCGTTCGCAACTGCACTCACCTGCTGGCACATCAAGAAGGTGGACTGTTTTGTGACGCAGGGCACCATTTCGACAAGCCCAAAGGCGGTTTCTGGAATCTACTGCAGCCCCAAGACAAAAAGTCGTTGAACCCAGGCGATTCCAGTGACGCTGTCATGGCTCGACACCGCTGGCTCCAACGCGGGCACGCGACTGGACTAATCCAAATGCTACTGCCTTGGACCAGCGCACCGGCCATTGAACGAGTCATGGACCTCGGCTGCGGTGAAGGAACCTTTGGTCCCGCCTTATTTGACCGACCAGAAGCCAGCTACTGTGGCGTCGATCTATCCAAACAAGCCATCCGTCTCGCGGCCAAACGCTGGCCAGAAGGCACTTGGGTCCTGGCCAATGCAGATCGATTTCTTCCAGCTGCCGACAACAGCGTCGACTGCGTCATATCATTGTTCGGCCGACGACCGGCCACCGAAATGATTCGCGTACTCAAACCTGGTGGATCTTGCATCGTGGCAGTGCCCGGCGCGGAAGACCTGATCCAACTGCGCGAACAAGTCCAAGAAACCGGACGGCGACGTAGTCGCTGGGAAGCGATCGTTGAAGAACTCGAAACGGCAGGCCTGAACCTTCGTCAACATCAACAATGGCAAACCTCGGTTAACCTTGACCCCAGCGCCATCGCCGACGCACTGGCCATGACCTACCGCGCCGTGCGCAACTCTCAGCATCAAAAAGCCGAACAGTTAGAGTCAATGCCTGTCACACTCGCCGCTGATTTGATGCGATTTGAGTTGTGTTAGGCTGGAGGCGGCTTCCGCCGGCAGGAGCCCTAGAAACTGCGGTCACGCCTGTGAGCCGTTCGCGCTAGCGTCGGGC
>CAZKTR010000353.1:0-3915 GCA_964555525.1 uncultured Pirellulaceae bacterium | reverse complement strand
GTTGTACGCGATCGGAAAGCGACTGGAAGAGGTTGTTTTAGTCGCGCTGAATTCCGCAGATGGAAACTTGCTTTGGATGCAGTCTTTAGCTTCCGATGAGAATGTACCGCGCTCGCGGTACGCTTCAATCTCGACTACAAATACCAATTATTCGTTCAGACCTTCCTACTCGAATGGGATTTTGGTTTGTCCAACTGGAAAGAACGCTTTGGTGGCGATTGACACGATCGGACGGCGGTTGCTATGGGGCATGCAAACGACAGTTGGAGACGCTCCAAAATCGAGAACGTCTAGTCAGTTGGCGACTTTGCAAAACCCTCAAGTTTATATCGAGAATTCTCGAATTGTCGCGTTCGACGTTAGTAGCGAATCGCGACTGCTGGCGATGGACTTATTGGATGGATCGCCGTTAATGAAAGTCGGAAAAGCTGGTCTGCAGTGTCGCGAAGTGTTGCATGTTGCCAGTGTTGATGAGGATCAAGTTGTTTTGGTTGAAAAACGACGCGTACGTGCGGTCTCGTCAAACAATGGTCGAAAGCTGTGGGAGACTTCGATCGCCGATTTTGGTCCACCAACGGGAGTCGGTTATGTCGCTCAAACCAATCACGGCGGTATCATCGGGCGAGCGTTGTATCTGCCGACCGCAGGTAACACGATTGTTAAAATCAATCTCAAAAAGGACGAAGCCAAAAAGGACGGAGTGGTCGATGGTATTCGCGCAGATCGGTCCTTCGGCAACCTTATCGTGCACCAAGGTCGAGTGATTTCTCGCAGTGAGACATCGGTAGCTTGTTTCGAACTGGATTCAAAAGTCGTAGCGGAATTGAAAAACGCTATCGATAAGGTAGGTGGCGTCGGGCAACTCAGCCCACGATTGAAAATTAAACAAGCGGCCCTGCTGCGAAATCAAGGCAAGCCGAAGCAGGCAATCAAACTGTTGCAGACAATCGATACGAGTGATCGATCCGATGGGTTCAAAGTCGAGTTTTTGCAGAACATGACGTCGATGTTCGATTCTGATCCAGAGTTTGCGTTGAGCTTGGTTAAGGAGCATGAAAGCTGGTTTCAGTTTGAAACGAATCCAAAACTGTTTGTTGATTACGTAGAGTTGCTTGTAAAAAATAACCTCGTGGACGATATGTTGAAGCAAATTTTTGAAGGTGATTCGTTCTTCGTTCCAGAAGACTTGACTGAAAAAAAGCCTTTGCTTTCTCGTCCGATCGCCGATTACAACCTGCCCAAACAAGAGGCTCAGGCTGAAGAAGGCGGTAAGGGCGAGCAAGCAGGGGAAGGCAACAACCAGAAAGGTAGGTTTGATCTAGAGGGTGGTAATAACCCGTTTGATGACGATGTTGGTGCTTCGTCCTTTTTCGAGAGCCAAAAGAACTTCTCAAAAAATAGCATCGCTTTTGTGCGATATGAAGGCGTTAAAGGCGCGCAAGCAGGGGAAGGCAACGACCAGAAAGGTAAGTTGGGTCCAGTGGAAGCGCTTGATGACGATGATTCTTTCTTTCTCAAGAGCCAAAAGAAGTTCTCAAAAGAGAGAATCGCTTTTGCGCCAAACCATTGGGCCAAGACGCAGTTGATTCGAACCGTTCGCGATCATCCAGAATCCAAAGCGAAGATTCAGGCCGCAATTAAGCAACGACTTAAGGGCGCAGAAACTTTGGACGTTATTGAGCGGTATCGGTTGTTTCGACAGTTCCCGCTCGAATTAATCGCGCCGAAATTGAGGTTTGTACTCGCCAATCAATTGATCGCCAAGAAACACGTTGCCGAGACAGAGAATATGTTGGCGTCGCTAGTGGGATTTTTGCCGACGGCGGCTAAACAAATCGAAGCCGTGGAAATTGATTTGTCGAAAGATGAATTAGTTGCTCTCTGGCAGAGTATTCGTGATGCTCAATATGGCGTCAAAAATGGCGTTAAGGCCAGCGTTGGGATGGCAGACGAAAAAGCTCAAGCGTCTCGTTTGCAGGAGTTTAATCGTGTCGATGTCAGCGCAGTTCAAGTAAATAGTACGAATCGGCAAGACTATCTGAGACATATTGAGCCTCGAGGTGAACTGCTTACCCGGTTGTTTAAGAACAAAAAGCTTGTGACTTGGGGAGGCGTTCAAGAACTCGAACTCTTGGACGCTTACGGTGAGTCCGAGGAACGTTTTCCTCTGTTTGAAACTCCGCCTAACAAGCCTATTGAGACGCGAAGCGATGGTTGGGTTCAAGCCAATCATTCGTTAGCTGTGTTGCGCCAGAGAGGTTTGTTGTTGACAATGGATTTGTCGAAACTGGAACTCGGTCAGTCGCCCGTGCTTTGGCACAAAGGCATTACGCCTCAGATTGCTTCGTCGCGATCAGATGTTGGCGAAGTAGATTTGGTTGTTAGTCGTAGGCCTCCGCCTGAAGACATGGTTGCTTCATTTTCGAAGACAGGTTGCTGTTGTTTTCTAGATAGCAACAAGCTGGTATGTGTCGATGCCTTTACAGGGAAGACGCTTTGGACTCGAACAAAGAACTCTAGGCACACGAATGTCCTTGGCAATGGTAGCCATGTCGCGACGATGGATTCGAAACAAATGAATTGTAGCGTTTTTGATATTCGAACCGGTGAACGAATTAGGACGGAAACGATTTCGAACCTGACGGAATCACTTTTCAGTGTTGAAGGAATGAGCTTTGTGGCATCCGGTAATGTGCCGCAGAGTCGCCTAGAGGGTGTGGAGGCAGTGGTAGATTATCGGTCGAATGTAAAAGCAAGTGGTACCGGCGATTCGAAAGGCGGATCGAAAAGCAGCGGATCGAAAAGTCAGTTTTTATCACGGTATGACATTCAGGCAGGCGAATTTGTTTGGAAGAAATTGTTTGGTACTGATGCTAAGATCTGTCGGATGACGGGTGATCGGATTTTGGTTCTTTCGAAGGACAATCAGATATACGTTTTTGACGCGAAATCTGGCGAGGAATTGGCGAAGTTGCCTAGCGGGTTGACAGAGGCGGAGCGAAAGACAATACGTTACGTGGGGTCGGTAGAACACGCCGGTCAGGACTTGGTAGCGTTGGTGACGGCGAAGAGCAGCAGCATTTCAACGCCGGCGTATAGGATTCGATCTTCGCGTTCGGTGAATACATTCTTTTCGGGGCATTTGATGTTGCTCTCGCGCGACGATATTCAGCCAGTTTGGTCGCGGCCTGCCGAGGTGGCGGGGTTTCATTTGTTACCAATGTTGCCATCGGCTTGTCCGTTTTTAATTTTGAATCGCTCGATTCAATCGACTCGCAATACGAATGGCCCAGTGTTGGTTGGTCAGCCGTCCACTCCTGGCAATGCGTATCAGTTTTTAGGGTTAGATATGCGAACTGGCAAGGTGGTCTTTAATAAGACGACTGGGCAGGTATTAGCTTATAATTCTGTTCGTTTTAGTTCACCGATATTTGATCCGGTGGCTGCTTCGGTCAGCCTAAAATTCACCGGTTGGGAGGTAAGGCTCAGTATGAAAAAGTTACTGGATTTGCCACCATCGCCGGTCGCATCAGTGACCAAAGTCAACCCTTTGCCACGAAACCACAGCACAGCACAGTCGGTCGTCGCCATAGTCGAAAATGAGTTTGATATCGAAAAGGCTAATCAGCGGTTGGTGCAGCAGGCAGAGGAGTACGAAGCTGCGTTGGAGCAAAAGCGAGCAAAAGAACGGGCCTTGCTAGAGTCCGAGGCTCAATGAGGCCGAAGAGTCACCCGGTCTCTAGTCTCCAGCCCGGCCGTCTACACCTACTTGCGGAGCGGTGATAACACCAAGTGGCCCGAGAGATGCTGATTGGGGTGTTCAATCGGGTGATTTTTTCGGCAAGGAATGGTAAAAAACTCAAAATCGGCTTTGGGATTGGCTGGCAAATTGCCGACGATTGGTTTACACTCTGC
>CAZKTR010000352.1:0-3951 GCA_964555525.1 uncultured Pirellulaceae bacterium | reverse complement strand
AGCCAGTGCCATGCCAAAACGGTATTTGCCATCAATGCGAAGCCAGTCGAGCGCATGAAGCGTTTGTTGAAATTCTGTGAGAAGTATAAGTTTGAAGACGAAATTAAATATTATAAAGCAGCGATCGAAAAGTTGGAAAAATAGATCCCCGCTGCGATCGACACAACTGGCTACCTCGACAACGAATCACTTACGAAGTATCTCCCAGCTGGCAAGGAAAAAGACCCAATAAGCGTGCTGTGTATTTTTATATTCACGCGGCAGTAATTCTCCAATATCCTCGAAGATACCAGCAAAGCAACCTCAAGGCCGCCCCTCAGTTTTGACAAAATTGACTTAGCGTTTATCTCAATACTTCGCGCCCAAGTAGAAAATGCGTCACTCAAAAAATTGTGGCTTTCTAGGGCGACTTATCAGCTGAATTTCAGATATTTTTGCGGCAACGTGGTCTACTGTGTAGACTGAGTAACGTTGAAAATTTTCATTCTTGATCCGATGGGAGCCAGACGATGCGTCACCTTGTTTGTTTTACTCTATTGATTTTCGCGGTCAGTATCATCCACTCGCCAGAGCTCTCGATGGCTCAGGACGCCTCGGTCGCAGACAAGCCGGCGGTTAAGGATGAGGATAAAAACACGGGCGAGTCGTTAGATGAACCTAAAGACCAAGACGAAAAAAAGAAGGAAACGAAAAAGCTAGAAACGGTTGAAGTCGTCACGAAGCCATTCCGCGTTTTCAAAACGTTAGAGGGTTTACTTGAGTCTGAGGCAGCCACGGAAATCAAAACGGACTTCAAAACTTGGACGGACTTAAAAATCAAGACAGTTGCAAAGCAAGGCAAAGTGAGTCAAGGCGATACGCTGGTCGAGTTTGATACCGAATCAATCGACAAAGCGATCACCGAAGCTGAGTTTGAGCTTGGCTCGGCTAAGTTTTCTCAGCAACTGACTAGTCTTGATGCGCAAAGATCGGTCGAAACGTTCGAGCTAGAAAAAGCGATTGCGAAGCTGGCGTGGCAATCGGCTCAGGAAGACAATGAGTACTACAAAGAAACCACAATTCCCCAGCGGGAAAAGGACCTGAAGTACAATGAAAAAACGGCAGGCTATTATTCTGAGTACGCCAAAGATGAACTGGATCAGTTGACGCAAATGTACACCGAAGATGAATTGACCGAAGAATCTGAGGCGATTGTACTGAAGCGAGCTAAACGCGATGTCGAGTCTGCCGAATTTTATCGCGACATGTCCTTGCGACAAATCGAACGGAGCCGCAAGTTCCAAAATCCTCGCAGTGACAAACGTCAAGAACAATCATTCACAAGGTCGCGGATGGAATTCGAGAAATCAAAAGTTGTCTTGCCAATTGAAAAAGAAAAATCCAAAATCGCGATTGCGAAAGCAAATTTTCAGCTCAGCCAAAAAGAGAAGGCGTTGAAAGAATTGGTCGAAGACCGCACCAAGATGACGATTAAATCTGAGACAGGCGGGGTTTTATTTTACGGAGAATGTGACCGCGGAAAGTGGAGTGGTAAACGGAACTTAAAACGAGATTCTAAGCTTCCAGCCAAAGCCGTCGTGATGACCGTAGTGGACACCAACCAACTGATCATTCGGGCCAGCGCTGACGAAGCGAGCCTTTCGAGTTTTACTGTTGGACTTTCAGGGAAAGCAAAGTTTGCAGCGGCCGACGATAAGGTTGTGCCTTGTACGATCACTTCTGTCGAACGAATTCCGTTAGAAGATGGAAAGTATGATTGCAAAGTTACGGTGCAAAACATCCCAGCGGATGCAAATTTAATTCCTGGAATGGGCTGCAAAATGAATTTCCTCACTTACGTAAACAACGATGCGATGGTGGTTCCCAAAAAAAGTGTGTTCAGCGACGACAACGAATTTACACATTACGTTTACCTTGCTGAAGACGAAGGTGAGCCTCGTAAAGTTGACGTTGTCGTTGGAAAAACCGGTGGTGATGAGATTGAGATTTTGAAAGGACTGTCGGCTGGCGACCGAATCACGAAAAAGAAGCCTTAGTTTTGCTGCAAATGAAACGCTACAAAACGAAACGTTACGGTCGACCGCTTTATTAAGAAAAGGACGCTCAAATGAGGTTTAGAGCCAGTTGTTTGGGATTTAGTTTGATCATTTCGGTACTCGCTGCTTCACCTAGTTTCGCAGCGATGCAAACCGCAGACGATATTCAATCTTCACCACCGAGCACCCAAGAACAAGAACCTGGCGGCAGTCAGGAAAGCGACGGCGGAAAAACCAAGCGTCCAAAATTTTTTGACGGCCCAACCGATTTTTCCAAAGCCCCAGAAATTGCGAAAGTCGACGGTCCTTCCCCCAGCGAGATTCTTGCTTCGATCGATCGTGGGGTGCAGTTTCTAATCGAGACCCAAAACCCCGACGGCTCTTTTGGTTCTCACGTTTCTAAACGCCCGGGCGAAATTTACGCGCCGCTGCCTGGCTCTCATCATGCATTTCGCGCGGCCACCACCGCCCTCGCGATCTCTGCGTTACTGGAAACGAAAGCGGACGACCCAGAGGCCCAAAATTCGATCATGGCTGCCCAAAAATGGTTGTTCAAAAAGCTGCCAAACGTGAAACGCGCCCAAGGCGATACGATCTATAACGTTTGGACGCATGCTTACGCAATCCAAGCCTTGGTTCGTTTGAAAAAGATGACCGGCCAAACTGAGGAGGCACTGAAAACGATTGATGAGTTGATCGCTGGTCAGATCAAAATGCTAGAGAAATACGAGTCGATCAATGGCGGCTGGGGCTATTACGATTTCGTTGCACAAGGTCGCAAGCCAACCGGAAGTTCGATCAGTTTTGTGAATGCGACGGTGCTGGTTGCATTCAAAGAAGCCGAGTTAGCTGGCGCAAAGATTCCGGAGAAGGTTGTCAAGCGCGCATACGAATCGACCGAACGCCAGCAGAAACCGGACTTTACCTATTTATATGGCGACTATCTCAAAAACTCGCCGATGCTGGGAATCAATCGGCCCGGCGGAAGCCTTGGTCGTTCACAAGTTTGCAACTTGGCGATGCGCCTGTGGGGCGATAAAAAAATCACGGACAACGTCCTTAAGTGTTGGCTTTATCGCCTGTACCTGCGAAATGGTTGGCTTGACATAGGGCGTAAACGGCCAATTCCGCACGAGGCGTGGATGCAAGTTGCGGGGTACTTTTACTACTACGGCCACTACTATGCCGGCTTGACGATCGACCAGCTTAAGCCAGAGGATCGCGATGAATACCGGAACTTACTGGCGTCAATCATCATCAAACACCAAGAACCCAACGGATGCTGGTGGGACTATACGCTTTACAACTATCATAAACAGTACGGAACTGCGTTCGCGTTAATGACGATGCAACGCTGTATTCCTGAAAGTGAACTACGACGGATCGAGCAAGAAAAGTCGAAAAATGCCGCGGCCCCCACCGACAACCCCCAATAGAAACGGTAACTTTGGTTCACAAAATTTGCCATTTTTAAAAATGCGAATTTACACACGAAAATCCGCCATCCTTCGAAATCCGCCTGAAGCCTCTCTCGATTTAAAGTAATGCGAACAACACGAACGCTTGCTAAAAATTTGAGAACAACATGCCTTTAAGCGAAGTCAAGCACTCCAAAATTCACTGAATCTTTGCCACCTACGTTTTATGAAATCTCTTACAACCATCGCTTCCTTTCTAACTGCCCAGCGTTCAGCAAGTCAGAGCAGGGCAGGCCGGTTCCAATTCTCAGTCATTGTTGTGCTCGCATTGAACTTGAGCTCTTCGTTTCTTACATTGCCTTGCTGGGCGCAAGAAACTCTCAAGCGTCAGGACCCGAACATCGTCGTAATCATGGCGGATGACCTCGGCTACGGAGACCTCTCGTGCTACGGGGCGACCAACATCGAAACTCCGAACATCGATCGTTTGGCCGCCA
>CAZKTR010000351.1:0-3952 GCA_964555525.1 uncultured Pirellulaceae bacterium | reverse complement strand
CTCCCAATTTCAGTGATGACACGAGGCGATTGAGGCGTTGATGGACATTGGAAAACAGAGAGTTGGCTTTCCACGGCAGTGAGATTCGCTGATGAGAGCGGTGGTTGTTCCAGCACCAACGTTTGACGCAAATTTTCGGCCTCGATGAAAGGAAGTACATCAACCCGCCAAGAAAAGTTGTCCCAAGGATTTTTATTGGCGGTTTTCCAAAGTGGTGGCAATTGTTCATTGTGAGCACCACTGTAATTCAGCGTCCCCAACGCCAACTGACGTAGATTGTTTTGGCATTGGACGCGTCTGGCCGCTTCGCGGATCTGCTGGACTGCGGGTAGTAGCATAGCAATCAGAATGCCGATAATCGCAACGACGACCAGCAATTCAATTAGCGTTAGACCGGCATGCTCTGTCCGGCATTTGACACGTTTACAGTTTGTTTTTTTGTTTTGCATTGGGACCTACAGATACGCCAGACGCGGTTGTTCAAACACGCAAAGACCACCAACATTTACCAAGCCTAGATCGCCCAGACAAGTGGTTGATAGTTGAGCAGCAGGAATCTTTTGCAGCAGCCCGCCTGCGTTTGTCAGATCCCAACTTTCATGTGGCAACGGGTCTCCGTTGATGCGGACTTCGGGCATGCTTCGCCGCCCACAGGTGATTTGCAATTGGACACGCGACTCGATAGCCGTTGGATCGATCGGAGCGGTTGCCAAAATTTGGCGATCGACCTGCGGCTTGTTCGGATTGCTTAATCCAACTATCCACCAGTTCCAAACCATTTGCGCTGGCTGAGTCTCCGAATTCAAATCTTGACCAATTTCTATCGTATGATATGAAAGCCTATGGGCAGAACAACGACCTTGGAAGAACACGCCACAACGGTTGCAATTTTGTGGATGGAGTATCACGTTGAATGAAAACGTGCCCAGCAAAGGCTGGCCTAATCGAAGCAGCGAAATGTCGCTGGATCGAATTTCAATCCGCTGATCTTCGCTTAGCTCAAAAGTCGCTTTGCGATCGCCTGTTGAAAACAGCAGCTCCTCATCGACGGGGCTTAGGGTGCGCCAACGCGCCTTTTTAATGCCTGACGCTGGCCGCCAAAAAGCAGCCAATGCAGCGGCAATTGATATACCGGCAGCCGCACCGATCCAGCGTCGCCGCGAATGATTAACCGTCGAGGAGCCTGCAAGCGTTGAAAGCTCATCGGACTGAATAATTGAACCGGATCGATCGGGAAACATCTCGGTGACAAAATCGATCAATTCCTGTTGATCAGCATAAGGCGACAAGGCCTTGGCGACCGCGTCTGCGGTAGCCGGGCGGTCGTCCGGATTGGTTGCCGTCATGCTACTGAGCAGCGACCGCAAGTCGGCAGGAACATAGCTTGGTAGCGAGTCAATTCCTAGATCAGTTGAGGCGAAGTTTCTCCCCGCCAGTAATTTGATTAGGGTCTTCCCGAGTCCGTAGATGTCGGCGCGTGCATCAAGATTCGATCGAGCCGATCGTTGCTCGGGCGCCATGTAACTGAGTGTTCCAACGACCGCCGCGTCCGCTGCTTGTCCAGAGGGCGACTCTTGAATGCGGGTTGCCACGCCCAGATCCAACAGCTTTACTTGCCCCGTTGCGGCAACCAGTAAATTCGAAGGCTTAACGTCTCGGTGGATTAACGATTTTGAGTGAGCAAAATGTAGCCCCAGTGCGGCTTGCCGGGCGATCTCGCAGCCAACAGGAATGCTTAACTCCCCCTGCCGAAATAGCAATTGCGCCGCGTCGATTCCTTCGACGTAGTCCATTACTAAAAAATGGAGGCCATCAACTTCACCGGCGTCCGTTGCTCGTACGATATGAGGATGAGCCAGCGATCCGATCACTTTCATTTCAGCGATAAACTGATCGATGGCGCGAGCGTTATCTTTCAATGCTGGACCCAGCACCTTGACCGCAACGGTTCTGTCAAGATTCAAATGTTGAGCCCGATAAACAGCTCCCGAGGCACCTCGGCCAATACACTCAATCAATTCGTAGTTGCCCAACTGGAAGGGCAACGTTCCTAGCTGAGGGTCGGCCAATCGCTGGGCTTGTTCAAGAAAGTTGATTGCCAACCGGTCGTCAGGGAACGAAACGGGCTCGGCCAATAGTTGTTGCCGCAACCGTTGATAGTCCGCTTCGTCTTCATCAAGCAAAGGAAGCCCAGAAAGCTGTTGGATCACTTCATCACTGGGAATGTCAAGCGCAGCAAGGGTTTGTTCGCATTGGGCGCAGCTGTCGAAATGCTGCTGCAACCGACTCGCCGTCGGTTCGTCGAATACCCCAGTCAACCAGCCTTGAATTTCATCATCAGATGGGCATGCTGCGAAACAATCATTCGAATTTGGTTGATCTGTTTTCATCCCACACGAAATTTCTATCTATGAGTCCGGTTGATCGGCGAGTCCGTTTTTTAAACGTTTTAGGACACGCATTTTTACCAGTCTCGCTGCATTGGCTGTGATGCCCAATTCTCTTGCTGCATCAGCAGCCGATTGGCCGTCGACGGCAATTCGCCAAAATAACTTCCAATCGCGCTGGCTAATGTTGGCTCGAACGTTTTTAATAACCTTTTGAATATGCTGATTTTTAAATGATGAAACGATTGAAACATCCGACGCAAGCAGAGACGTGTTCCAAGTTCCCGAAGGCTCTTGAGCTGCAGCCAAGAACTCGACTTGATTAACACCCCCAGGGGCTTTGTCTGCCGTTTTGTTTTGTTTTCGATAGTAATCGTTAACCTTGTTGTTGGTGATTCTGCGTAGCCAACCACGAAACGTGTCCCCTGGGCGATCTCGATGAAAATCCCCCAGCTTCCGAGCGACCGCATGAAGCACTTCTTGGGTCACATCTGCTGCATCGGGCGGCTGCAGTCCGGCGCGTCGGCACCAACGATAGATCCGTCGGCTGTACCGTGTTACCAGTTGCTGCCAAGCCGTCTGACTATTGGCTTTGGCCTGCCGAAGTAGGTCCGTAGAAGTCACACTCAGATCAACTTCAGGAGGCTTAACGTTGGAGCGCTTCATGAAATTATCCAGCAAGACATTGGGGAGAGATTAATCATTGTAGTCTCCTTTTATACAAAATTAGCTTTTGGCTGCCGAATCATCTTTCCCTAGACATACCTAAACAAACGATAACTGCAGTACGAACGGTACTTTTTCTGACAGATGAACTCTCAAAACTCGTGAACCAGACTTCCGAAAACACCCTTAAAGTGACCGTTTTGGTCTCCACATGATCATTTATTTTGGCTGTAACAATACATTTCCATCTATTTATTTTCATTTTGATTGAAATTACTTAAATACCCTACTCTCACTCTGATATGTTTCGATATAGTTGTTAGTCCCAACGATCTTGGGGCAGTTATTTGTGTATCGCAATTGGCCCACCTTAAAAAACAAAGCACAGAGTTATATATCATGAAAAATGCAAGTCCAAAAATGTGCGTTTGGTTTGACGTTGCGAATCTCGCGTCTACACACGTTGCGATTGTCGTACTGTTTGTTTGTCTAGCGGCCAGTTCAGCCAATGCTCAAATGGTCCACCCTGGCGGTTGGCATACACAAGAAGACCTAACAATTATCCGAGAGAAAATCGCGGCGGGTGAAGAACCCTGGATCACCGGTTGGAATGCGGCTAGGAATGAAGGCCCCAGTGCTAATTTTACATCGAACCCACCCGCTCTTATTACTAACAATGGTGCAATGCATACTGCGGGGTTTGCAGCTTGGGTTTTAACCATGAAGTGGGTTGCTTCGGGCGACAAGTCATTTTCAGATGCCGCGATTGGCATTATCGATAATTGGGTTGACAGGGTTGAAGACTTTGACGTTTTTGCTCCAACCCTCACGGTCAGTACTGGTGCAGGTGCAATGGCTCAAGCCGCTGAAATTCTTGCACATGGTTTTGATGGCGAAGC
>CAZKTR010000350.1:0-3970 GCA_964555525.1 uncultured Pirellulaceae bacterium | reverse complement strand
CAAAAGCCGATCCGTGGGTGTACGCGACCGGGTAAGACATGCCTTCGCCTTTTGCCTTGACGTAATCGACTGTTATTTCCCTGCCTTCCTCCCAGCAGTTCATGCCATGAACCCGAAGTCCTTTGTCGTAGTATTTTTTATGGAGTTCATTTACATGGGGAATCAACGCTACGCAAGGACCGCACCAAGTTGCCCAGCATTCGAACACGTAGACTTTCCCCGGTTCAAAAGCTGTTGGTCCTTCTCCTTGAACCCAGTCGACTTTTGCAACGGCAGCGAGATTGACTTCAGAACCCGGTACCAGCGTGGGTTTGGATTTGGCTTCTTGCGCGACAGCAGCGGTTGCTAGGACTAGTACTGCGCAAGTGACAATAAAATTCAAACCAAGCAGCCGAAGCCGAGTCGTGTGCTTGACCAATGAAAGCTTGGGAGTAGTGTGAGTCGCCATAATATTTGCTAGTACATTAAGTTAAGATCGCACATGAGAGTGATCGAGTAAGTACGGTTAGATCTCCAGATCGATCAGCCACGAAATAGACTTCAAGTATCGCAAGAACAACACAGGTGTCAAATCGGTAGCAATTGAAGGGCATAGAACCAGCGAACCACGTATCTAATTTCACGGTTCAAGAGAGTTGGCCGATCGAAAAACTGAACGGGTGATTTAGTACGATATTATCTGACAAGCGACTGTCAGCAAATTTGCCGAGCCTAGCTGTGGCTTAGAAGAGCGGCAGAACTGCATGGTTCCTAGGCAGAGCCTTAGGAACAAAGGTTAAATGTTCGGATTCCAAGGGACGCCACCGCTGAATGGGAAGCCGTCGCTGTAAGTCCGCAGTACCCCCAGCATGTTCAGTGTTGCCCAAAGGATGAATATCAGAGACAGCAACAACATTACGTTGAATATTCCCATCGAAAAAATGCTGTCTTTTTTCGCCGGCTTGGTGTCTTCAGTAGACTCCGCCGTTGACGCGTCCATTGAATCTTGGCTGGCGATATCTTGGATCAATTCTGGTTCGAAAACATCAGACATAGTAGGATTCTACCCAGCGAAATTAAAAAATATGATCGATGCAGCGGTCAGAAACAAAAACGAAAACAATAGCAAAAGGGAGTAAATCGAAAATCCCTGTTTGCGATACTGCTTTACAGGCTGCATCACCTCTGCAGCCATCGACTGGTCGTCGCTGGCTTCGTCGAACATCATCGGTTCGTCATCAATTGAGTTTGGTTGTGACATTGTCGCCCTCACGTACGATATCGTTCATCATTCCCTTTACGATCGACAAGACTGAACGGTTGTTCTGGGCTAGTACGACCACACCGCGACCAACGTGACGGTTGCTGCGGTAGATGTCCATTTCGTGACCTCTACGAAGGCCATCATCAGAGCCAATTGCAACGGCAAACGTAGCATTATTGTCGCCCACAGCAGTAACAACTGCTTCGATTTTCGGAGGGATGGAAGCAACCAAATCGTTCTCATCCAAGCCACGGGCGGTCATGACTTTTTGCAACTTGGCCAGTTGAGCAGCCAAGTCAGCTTCTTTCCGAAGCAGCTGCTCGCGCTTTGCAGTTAGCTCGAACAGCACCTTCTCGATGTTTCGGTTTTCAGCGAACTGAGCTGCGATATCATCGACTAGCTTTTTGTTGTTGGCTTTGAGGTCGGCTAGTTGATTGTCTTGGGCCGCCAAACGCTCGTTGGCTACCTTCAGCTCACGAGCAAAGCCTTGGGCTTTCTTTTGCTCTTCGTTGAACTGAGTGGCTTTTTCCGCTAAGGCTTCTTCAGCAAGAGTCTTCTGCGACTGCAAGTGCGCCAGTTGTTGTGCGCGGGAAACCTTCGCCAGAGCGAGCGTCTTTTCCAAGCTTGCCGTTTCGTTTTTGAGCAAGTCGATACTGCTGGTGGCAGTTCTGGCTCGCGTTTGCATCGCCTGGGCTTCTTCTTTCCATGCGCGATCCGACGCGCCAACCATGATCGAAACTACCAAAAAGACGGTACTCATCAAAAAGATCATAAACGTGAAAATCTTACCCATCAAATTCATCAAAGCACCTCGTTAGGTATGACCTGCAGGCCGGATCGGATATATCAGCGAAATTTTCTCGATATCGGCCTTGGCCAATTAGAGTTAATTTGAAGCGATTGGCTCTATTACACAAAATAGAGTGTCGCTCAAATTATAGTCGCCGAACGTTTACCGGGTATTGAAAAATCTAAAAACCAGCAAACCGCTTCGTTTGTTCAGTGCAGAAGTCGCAAATGTTGAATCTCGTACCTCGGAGTGGTCCAAAACGGCCGCTCTGGCACACCGAACACTCTTGGTATCGGCCCAGATAGACTGGATTCGAAGCCCATTCCATTGCCACAGGTTGATTTTTAGCAGTGACGGTCGTTTTTGGAGGCAAGATTGGTACAACCGGTAATCTCGCAGTAGCTGGGCTTGCCAGAGTTCAGGCCTCACCTAGCCACATTCCGACGTCTGGCGACTCCGGCTACCCGCAAGGCTTACCGTGGTGGTCACTTTGCTGAATCTGGCCTCGAGCGATCCCGACAGCCGCTTGCCATTGAAAATCGTCGGCGAAGAAACGACGCGGCAACAAAATGAAATTGTTCCTGCCGCCATGAGCCAGCAGCCAGATACAAGCGTGGTTCAAGCCAACCTGCCGGAAGTCGTGCCATCCTGATCGAGACTGTCCAATATTGTGCAGCAAGCCAATCTCCCCCTCCGTTATCCAGCCTTGGATCGCAATCAAATGCTGCTCGGGATCCGGGAACGCGCCGTTAGACCGAATGGTTGTGTAAACGGTCAAAAAAATGACCAGCAGAATTGCCGCGCAAGCGATAAAGATCGTTTGCCATTCAAATGCGAGAACAGCCATTAGCGGCATGGGAATCAATGTCAGCACCAACATCCAAATTGCAAGCCGTTTGACGTTGTGTTTTCGGATGGTTTCCAGCGGCGATGTTTTCAGGTCACCAGCTTTTAAGAAACCGCTAAACTCAATCGCATCAGCGGGTGGCTGGCCGATCATGCAAGGCCTTGTCAATGGTTGGCACATGTCCCGAACAGTTGAGTTGTTTTGGGCTTGATGTTCGAGGAAGCGGCATACTACGCCAGGCGCTTGAAAGCCGCGGACCGGCAGGATTTTAAACACCGCTCCTTGCGAGTCGTACGAAAGGATCAGTTGGCGGTTTTTGTTTTGGAAAAATTCTAGGCCTGCATGCGATTGCCAACTGACACGATTTTGGCTCTTAAGCAACAGCCCGTCGTTACTTAGCTCGCCTGACAAACGTGTTAAGGCGTGTGGGTTGAACGCAAGATAGACTTTGCCCGCGTAGATTCTGGAGATTAGGCTTCGAGCTGAAAACCAAATAAACGATAGCACAACCATCAGGCTGAACCAGTATTGAATGCCTTCGATTTGCCCGGCGATAAGATTCGCTAAGACCGTGAAAAAAACGAGTCCCAAAATCAGCACAAAAATACCGCCCAATACAATCGAGGGCCTAGATCGAAGGGCAGCATTCAAATCATCGATCGTTGGGGTGCACTCGTACCCGATCGGATCGCCAATCGACGGAGCAGAGGGAACCGTCAGTTGCTTGGGGGATTCAAAAGGATTGGCGGAATCGACGTTGGTCATACTTCGTTTCATCCAATCGTGTCGGCCTTGGAAAGGCCTTGATCTTTAGTCGGTCAACTAGCCTAGAACCACTCTCGTTTTCTAGCTACGTAAGTTTGATACTTGCATCAAGAAACAGCCCATAAAACCGCCTCCTTGAGATAAAGAAATTTCTAAATTTGCTGCCAATACATCACTGCTTACTTCTTTTTAGTTTTGACGTATTCACGATCTGCACCCGAAAGCTGGTCCAAAGGGACCGTCAAAATTTTTCCATCTGGTTTTCGAATCTTGACAGACGTTGTGGACGCGCTGATGAAAGTAGCCTCAACTGAAGATGTACCCT
>CAZKTR010000349.1:0-3982 GCA_964555525.1 uncultured Pirellulaceae bacterium | reverse complement strand
GGGGTGTCGACGAAGCCATTGGCTCCGTGGGGGGTGGTGATTAGTGGTTTGCCGTATGCGATGGCTTCCACGTTTTTGATTTTCAATCCCGACCCAAACTCAATCGGATTGACCACGACGTCGATGTTGCGGTAGAAGCTTTCGGTCAAATTCAACTCCGGCGCCCAAACAATACTGTTGGTTTTCGGCCGGCTGGATTCTAGGCCCGCACAAACACTGCCAGCGATGGTCAGTTGAATTTCTGTGGCGGACGAGTAGTTGGGCAGCCAGATATCGTTGATGAAATTCGTGATCGCGTTGCGATTGGCTGGATTGTTGGAAGCCAAAATTCCAAAAGCTAACGTTCGTTCGGGGCTTGATCGTTGAAAACGGTCGACATTCGGATGAGTTCCGCGGGGAAAGCAAGCGTGTTTGCAAACGATCACCTTGGCGGTCGGGGCCATTTTGGCCATCTGTTCGGCTTCCAGTGGTTGGATCGCGATCACGGTGTCAAAACGCCTCAAGACTTCAGCCTCTTCTTCGGCGTCGATCGCAATCCAATGCGATTCACCACGCTCTTTGAAATCTTGATACCGCTTGTGCAGCATGTCATGAGTGTCGATGATCGTTTGGACGGACTTGAGTTGTTTGCCCAGATCGTCGATCAGGTAGGCCAGCTTGACGTATTCGATAATGATCGAGTCTGGCTGAAACTGACTGACGGTTTCGGTAAACTTCTCAACGGCCCATGGCCAGTTGAAGTCGGCCAGTTGAAGGGTGGGCGATGCACCGGGTGGTTTGGCTTTTTTGGGAGAGAGCATGTTAAGCGTGCCATCCAAATGCCAAGCAAGTCTCGCTCCGAGTTGTTTCGGTGGGTCACTGGAGGCGTGAACTTCGATGCTCAAATTCGGCGAATCCAGTTCGGGGCAGCACCGGATCTCTTCGCGGATTTCGGTGGCATTATCGGTTGCTAGGTAAAACACCCGTAGCTTTAGGTCCTGCTTGACCAAACAATTGACTAGTGACCGGATACGTTGTTCAGCCCCCGTGGACGCGTGCCAAAACGGTACGTCGGTTGCAATCAAGGTTCGTTTGGAGGTGGCGATGGTCGTGGGCCTTGCGGGGGAACGTTCAGAGTGATGGCGGTTGTCTTTGGTTGGTGAAATCAAATTTTAGATGTTAGATCTGCTTTAGCAATATAGACTGAATAATCTATGGTTTAATAATAGTTCTCCGCGCATTAAAAAAACAGTCTCGAGAGAACCCGAGACTGTTTGGTTGAACTTTGTGCTCAGATTTTTCACTGAGGATTTTGTTTGACGCGTTAGCGTTGGAAGCTAGGCTTCAGTGACTCGCTAACACGGGCTTCGTCGATGTCGTAAACGAAGACTGTGTCTTCGGCAATGACTCGGCGTTCGCTGCCTTCGATTTGAGTTTCAGTGCGAACAATGTGCTCACCCGATACAAGGCCAACGGCGGAAAATTGGAACGAAACTTTGCGGCCGGGACCGATCTGTGGTTCGATGAAACTAACCGTGTTGCCATCGATTGAGACCTTTTGGCTGTCAGGTGTAACTGCTCGTAAACTTTCGGGTAGCTGGACCTTGACGTTAACGTCAACTGCCTTGCGGCTTCCATTGTTTGCGAGTTCAACAGCAAAGATTGCTTTGCCGCCGACTTGGACTGGACCAGAATTGTTTTTCAATGCGACGCTTAGGTTGGCACGGGTAGTGACGTTGGTGGCAAGGTTGATTACCTTTTCACCCGTCTCGTGGCTGTCGACGGAAATGTTACAAACTAGATTGCCTTCTTTTTCGGCCAGAGCCATCATTTGAATTTGCTCGACACTGCCGGCAGCAATTTCGTCAAACTTCCAACGTAAGATGCCCTTTTCTGCATCGACGTTTGCTTCACGACTGATCGTAGTGATCTTTAGACCTTCCGGAACTTCTAGGGCGACAAGAATGTCAGTGATTGCAACTTTACCTTTGTTCTCAAGATTGATCGTGTAGATTCCGTTTCGGTCCACAAAGTTTACCTTCGGCCCAATCGCGGAAACTTGCAGCGTTGGCTCGAAAACGGTCATCGCCAAATTTGCTGACCGTGGTGCAACGCCATCGTCAGATGAGACTGCCGCTTTGATCTCGGCTGGCCCTGGTGCGATTGCTTGAGAGTGATAGACGAGCGTGGCTGATTTGCCCGGTTCAATCTTTGGGATCAAGTTGGATTGAGACTGTTTGGTCTGAACCAAGTTGGCGGGGAACTGCGGTTGAACATTGACTTGAGTCGCTACGCCGTCGCCTGTGTTGGTGACAACAATTTCGTGAGTGACTTTTTCACCAAGGTTGGTCTGGCTTGGGCCGTTGATCGACGCTTGAAGTTGTGGTTCGCGTACGGCAACTAAAACGCTTTGTTGAGATTCCGTTCGAACGGAGGTTGTAATGTTGATCTCGGTTCGTTCTGTTGGGACGACATTCAAAACAATCTGTCGCGTCTCGTTTGCGCTAAGTGTTTTAAGATTGAACTGCAGCATTTGCCCCTCAACCATGGTTGGTTCAGGTGTGGCTGAAGCCAGTTTGGTAGATGTGGGCAGTGCCACGAGGAATTCAACTTGTCCGACCGCAGTTCTACCGGTGTTTTCGAGATTGACTTTGACCAACGCTGGCTTGTTTAGATTGATAAACTTTGGAGATTGGATTGTAGTTCGAATGGCAGAATCGTTGTTGTTGACGATCGTGGAGGAGCCGGTGCGAGTTGTTTTGGCGGTTGAGTTATTGGCGACTTGTATCGCTGGAGGTTTTTTCGGCGGTTGGGGTTTCTTGACAGCCACTGGCTTGTTTGTCGGAGTTGGCACTGAAGGCGGTGCAATCGGTTCAGCGCTAACTTGCGGTAAGCCGGGAACGCTGGGCACGAAGCTTTGGCGTCGAACTCGCGATACGGTCTGGGGCACAGCTTTCCGAATGGTAGCGCCCGTTTGTGGTTGCAGTTGAATGACGCCGCCGGATTGTTGGCCGGCAAGTGCATCTGAGTTGAACGATACTAAACCGCAAACGATGGCGGTAGCAAAGACGCTGGCTGTTTTAATAATGTTTTTAATAGGCATGTAAGTAGCTCCGACTTTGTTTTTATGATTCAAGGTTTGGAGGTGACTGGGATTAGTAGACGAGGGCTTGAACCATCGTTTGATGTCTGGGTAAGGAAGGTCTATGACCACCTAAAATTGAAATGTGCAGAATTGCAGTAGCCGTAAATAGGCGATTTTTGGGAATCGCACAACGTGAGAATTTGGTTGTTTTTGAAAACGTGGTATTCGTTGTTACTTTCAAAATGACCGTATTTACAACTGTTGGTTGGCGGCTGAATTGGGTAGGTGAAGATGTGGCGTTGTGTTAGATTGTTTTTCGCTATTAAACCTGCTTTAATGCTTGTTTAGGCGTGTGTTCGCTTTTGACAGTCGCTTCGTTGTTTCGGATGGATAAAATTATGCCTCGCTCATTTGGGTGGAAACTTTCTTTTTACGTATCGCGCAGGTTTGTACTGGTTGTGCTAGCTATCGTCGTGATGCCATTAGTGTTTGGCCGCAGCCTTTGTATTGCTCAGGAAAAAATGGATTACCCAGCTACACACCAAGTCGAACAGTCCGACAATTTTCACGGTACGGATGTGCTGGACCCTTTTCGTTGGCTGGAACAGGATGTGCGTGAGCCGAAAGTCGATGCTTGGATTCAGGCTCAGAATAAAGTCACCATGGGGTACCTTGGCTCGTTACCTGGCCGGGAAAAAATCGAAGCAAGATTGAAGGAGCTGTGGGATTACGACAAGTATGGAACTCCGTTCAAGCGTGGTGATAGTTATTTCTACTTCAAAAAAACGGGCCTGCAGAATCACAGTGTCTTGTATCGATCCAGTACAGTCGAAGGTGAACCAACCCTCGTGCTTGATCCAAATACGTGGAGCGACGACGGGACGACCGCGTTAGGTGGTTTCACGTTCAGTGACGATG
>CAZKTR010000348.1:0-3984 GCA_964555525.1 uncultured Pirellulaceae bacterium | reverse complement strand
TTAAAGTGAGTGCCATTGGGTGTAAGCCACAGTTGCCCAATTCACCCGACAAGCCAGCACGCCACGGACAGGAATCACTCAATCGCATTTGCCTCGAAGCGGCGCCCGCAATGAGGTTCTGCGGGCTTCCGCGCACAGCTACATGCGGCCACGGCTTCGCCGCTATAAACACTGCACATGACTTAGCGGCGGTGAGCGGTGTATTTTTAGAATGATGCTGACGCCGGCGCCTTCCGGCTTCGGGTTCCGGCTTCGTTAAACTTAGACAGGCTGGAAGTACTGGCGTCACCTTTTCTTTGCGACAACGAAAAATAACCTTTGCCGGCGTCGGCAAAGGTCATGAAAAGACTCACGCAGCGGGCAGGATTTAACCCATAACAGGAGGAGAAACTGCCTGAATTAAAGGAAAAATTTACGTGAGTAGGAAAGGAGAAGTGGCCCGCTCTTGTATCTTAGGTCATACCGCTCGACCGTCGTAAGTTGGCTCGTAACCTTCCAAGAAGCTGGAAAGCGAGCGGTTACGGTACGGCTGCTGTAGCTTGCGGACGGCTTTCGATTCGATCTGTCGGACTCGTTCACGAGTGACCGAGAAGATCTTGCCGACTTCTTCAAGTGTATAAGAGTATCCATCGGCCAAGCCATAGCGTAGTTTCAGGATCTCGCGTTCGCGGTAGTTCAAGTGGTCCATCGCTTCGTCGATACGTGACTTCAAAGCGGCGCGGTGAGTCGCGTGAAGTGGATCGTCGTTGCGATGGTCTTGCAAGAAGTCGCTGAACTGGCTGTCTTCGTGATCGCCAACGGGTTGGTCGAGCGACAATGGTGTGCGGGCCATTTTCATGATCACACGAGTATCGTCGATCGACAGGTTAGCTTTTTCCGAGATCTCTTCGGCGGTCGGTTCGCGACCAAGATCCTGGACAAGTTCTCGCATGACGTTCCGAACTTTGGTCATCGTATCGATCATGTGAACTGGTACGCGGATCGTTCGACTTTGGTCGGCGATTGCCCGGGTGATCGCTTGGCGGATCCACCAAGTCGCGTAGGTCGAAAACTTGTAACCGCGTTGATGTTCGAACTTGTCGACGGCTCGCATTAGCCCCGTGTTACCTTCTTGAATCAAATCCAAAAAGCTCATGCCACGGTTGCGGTACTTTTTGGCGATCGAAACGACCAACCGCAAGTTGCCAGCCGAAAGCGTTCGCTTAGCAGCGTCTTGGATTTCGTTGAGCTGTTTAGTTTTTTGGACTCGGCGGTTTAGTGTAGCCGGTGATTCAAAGGTCTGCTGCATTAGATAGTGCAAGTCACCACGGACGTCATCGACTGACCGTGATCCTTGATATTCAGGCGACTTGACTTCCGCCAGTAGACGAGTCAGATCTTGCATTCGCGTATTGATTTCTTCAAGCTGTGTAAACAACGGCTGCAATCGGTTGATCCGCAGGTTGGACTCTTCCACCAGCTTGACGCATTTATTGCGACGACGCACCAATCGTTTCCAGGCGGCTCGTCGTTCTTTGAGCGGTTTGGACTTTGAGATCGAGGTCGCGAAGTCGGCTTTGTTTTGGACCAGTAACTTTCGAAGTGTTTTTAGGTTCGGTTCAAGCCGAGCCATGATGCGTACTTTTTCGGCTTTATTAGTAACCGATACTTCGATCGTACGATCCAAGCGTAGTTCCTTATTAAGCACTTTTTGGAGTTGGTCGACCGCCCCTTGAAGCATGAAGTCGGTGGCCAACATTGTGTTGCGATAAGAGAATCGAGCTTTGTCGATGGCGACAGCTGCGGAGACTTCTTCTTCCCGTGTCAGCAAAGGTATGCGCCCCATTTGCATTAGATAAACTCGAATTGGATCGTCGATGGCCGAATCTAATGTGGCGTCAGCACTTAGCGAATCGAACTTTTCGTTTTTCCCGGATGCAGAAACGTGGAGGCCTGGGTTTGATTTGGAATTGGTATTGCGGGGCATCTTGTTCCTTAAGCAAAGGTGATTTTTCACTGTTCAGGAGCAAAAGCAATGCGAGGGCCAAAGGTGAATTTTGGTGGTCGATGTTTTAGGAAAATCGAAAAACACCGAAGAAATCGCGTTTTTCCACCGTATTCAATTGTTCGCAGGCCGATAGCGATGATGCAAAAAAACAACCCCCATGTTGCGAAGTGGATGCATGTTGCAAAAAAGCCACAGCGACTTTAACCGCCCACGAGAGCTTTCTTAGGGTTGAGAAACGCGAGTTGGTAGGATTCAGCCTGTTCTCTTGTTCCCCTGCTTTTACTGCTCCACCGTGGCATCCGAAAACCGATGTCGCACTCAAACGCATGTCGTGTAGAATACGCGACTTTAATAACCAAACCAGAGTCGCTGTCGTGACTACTTAGAGCCCCAAGGCCACTTGCAGATCCATGCCTGAGATTTCCGACCGCGCAATCGGTTTACCCGAATCGCCAATCCGCAAACTCGCCCCTTTGGCCAACGCTGCCAAGAATTCCGGTGTCAAGGTTTACCATCTGAATATTGGGCAACCGGATATCAAAACGCCGCAAGTGTTCTTTGACGCGATCGCCGCTGCTGACACGTCGCTATTGTCTTATAGTCCTTCGGCCGGAATCCCGACACTGCGAGAAGAAGTCGCGAAGTACTATCGTCGGTACGACTGCGACGTGGCTTTTGACGATGTATTGATTACGACGGGGGCTTCGGAGGGGATCAATTTCGTGTTACGAGCGATCCTCGATGCGGGCGAAGAGATGATTGTGCCCGAGCCCTATTACGCGAACTACTTGTCTTTTACGATGGCCAACGACGGTGTGTTGGTGCCGGTGCCATCAAGCATCGAAAACGATTTCGCGTTGCCGGCGATTTCTGATTTTGAAGCAAAGATCACTTCGAAGACACGGGCAATTATGATTTGCAATCCGGCTAACCCGACCGGGATTTTGTATCCCAGGGCTGCGCTAGCGGAATTGCTTGATTTGGTCCACCGACGTGACTTGTTTTTGATCGCTGATGAGGTTTATCGTGAATTCGTTTACGACGGCCATAAGCATCACTCGGTTTTAAGCTTCGGGCAGCAGTACGAAAACATCATCGTTATCGACTCAATCTCAAAACGGTTTTCCGCTTGCGGTGCGCGAATTGGTAGCGTGATCAGTAAGAACCAACAGCTGTTGCAGATGATTCTGAAAATGGCTCAGGCCCGGCTGTCGCCGCCGACCTTCGGCCAGATCGGTGCTGAAGCGGTTTTCCGACTGCCTGAGGAGTACTATCAAACGAATATTGCCGAGTATCAAAAACGCCGCGACGTGGTATTGGCGTGGCTGCAGAAGATTCCTGGGGTAGTCTGCCCGGAAATTAACGGGGCATTTTATGCGATGGCTCGTTTACCGGTAGACGATTCGGATCGGTTTTGCGAGTGGATATTAAAGGAGTTTCGGCATCACAATTCGACGGTCATGCTGGCTCCAGGTAGTGGCTTTTATGTGACGCCTGGGTTAGGATCAGACGAAGTACGAATTGCCTACGTTCTCAATTGTGATGACTTGACGACCGCGATGGAATGCTTGGAAGCAGGTCTCGCGGCTTACCCAGGACGAACCGGAACTGCTAAATGAGCAACCAAAATCCCAATGACCAATCGCTTCTTGCAAAGGTACCAAAGTTCCGGTTCACGATTGGTTTGATGTTGATTCTTACAACGGTAGCCGCTGCCTTCAGCGTAAGTTGTAGTTACTACGCGAAAGCGCTGTGGGCCAGTGGATCGCTGGAGTGGATGACAGGAAAGTCTCCGAATGCAGACAAGGTAACAGGTACCGAGTTAGGAATGTTTGCGATTGTCGCAGCGATGATTCCTACGGTGTTTTTGGTTTTAGCCAGTTGGTTTTTGAAAGTGGCTGGTTTCATTGCCAAGTTGCTAAGGTAGCCAAGTGAAAATTGGGCGGAACCCCTGAGAATCGGGATGCACGATATATATGCCCAGCATTGAAACACAT
>CAZKTR010000347.1:0-4000 GCA_964555525.1 uncultured Pirellulaceae bacterium | reverse complement strand
GCGTCCTCATCGGTCTCGCGTTTGGCTTGTTGGTTGGAGCGGTGATTCGATATGGCATCGACTTAGCGCCGGTTCCGATTTTAGATGAAAATGGAGCTGCAGTTTTAGATGAAGCTGGTAAGCCTAAGTTTATCAGTGGAGCGGCCTATTTTGGTGAGACTTACATTTATCCATTTGGTCGCGCGTTTGTTCGGTTGATCAAGATGTTGATCATTCCGCTGATCGCGACCACGTTGGTAGCGGGCGTGACCGCGATGGGCGATCCAAAGAAGCTCGGCACGCTAGGTGTTAGGACGATGGCCTTGTATCTGGTGACGACCTTCTTTGCCGTGTCGTTGGGATTGGGGATGGGAGCGATCGTGCGACCCGGCGTAGGCGTTACTTACGACAGTGCTGACAAACAGGATATCTCTGAGGTTGAAGGGAAAATGAGTACCGCTGATGAAGCCGGTAGCTTGGTCGAACGGCTTTTGGACATCATCCCTACGAATCCGATCGAGGCAATGGTCGAAACGAAAGTGCTACCGACGATCTTCTTTTCGATCATGGTTGGTGTGGGGATTTTGTTGGTGGGCCCGCCTGCAGATCCAGTTCGCAAGTTTTTTGATGCGGCGGCGGAAGTGGTTTTGAAAATCACGGTGATGATTATGGAGCTTGCTCCTTACGGCGTCGCGGCCTTGATGGCATGGGTGATGTGCAAACAAGGTGTCGATATTTTATACAACCTGTCTTGGCTGGCCTTGGCGTTGTACGCGTGTTGTTTGATTCAAATCGTATTTGTCTATGGCGGCTTGATTGTCAAAGGAATTTTGCGACTGCCGCTGATACCGTTTTTCCGGGGAATTGCGGACGCACAAGGAGTGGCTTATTCGACAGCTTCGTCCAGTGCGACGTTGCCGGTTTCGATTTCCTGTGCGGAAACCAATTTAGGCGTGGACAAGTCCGTCGCCAGTTCGGTGCTGCCGTTGGGAGCGACAATTAACATGGATGGCACCGCAATTTATTTGGGCTTGGTGGCGTTGTTTGCGGCTCAAGCGTCAGGAATCGAAGTCACTTTAACGGGCTACTTCATGGTCGCGCTGACAGCGACATTGGTTTCGATTGGTGCCGCGGGCATTCCTTCGGCAGGATTGTTATTGGCGGCGACCGTGATGGAGGTCGTTGGAATTCCTCCCGAGCAATCTATCAAAGTGATCGCATTTATCTTTCCGTTTGACCGGATCCTGGACATGATGCGCACCGCAACCAATGTGACCGGCGACATTGCGGTGGCGTGTACCGTCGCTAAGTGGGAAGGGGCGCTCGACGAAGATGTGTTCCGATCCGAAACTTAGGATGCCAATCTGAGTGAACAGTCTTTACGCGAGAAATGGACCGTCGTTGAGGTCGAGGCTGTCGAGGTCAATGGGTGGTTGTTGGCGCAGGGGTGTTTTTTCCAAGTCTTCTTGCATGTAAAGACTGTCAAACTCGGTCATGTGTTGCGGCCAGATGTGAAAGGAACCGGTAAGCGATTCGCGGATGTCCCAAATGCCGGTGATCCCCGTTTTGCTTATCGTGCCCCGGTAGGTGACGTCGTGTTTGCCGACGTACGATTTGATCCACACGCATTTTAGTTCGCTCAGGTCGTACTTGCCTTGTAGCGTCCATGGGCCGACGTAGTCGGTACCTTCGCCTTTTAGTTCCCCGTCGTTGAACTCGAGGTATTGATGCATCCAGCCTCGTTGCTCTTGGTGGCTTTCAATGTAAAAACCATTCCATTGCCCGGTTGGAATTAACGATTGAGAGTTCATCGAGTGGGTCCGTATATAAACAATTATTGTGATGGCTATAAAACAAGCCGTTTGAGCGTATGCTCAAACGGCTTGTTTGACAAGGTTACCGAGTATAGGGTGCCTAGAACTTCTGTGGCGATATTACTTTTTGGTGCTACGCTCAAACCGACGTGCCAGCGTTTCTACTGGCAGTGGTGTGACTTCGGTAGTTGCGACCAAATCGGTGCGTAGGATGTCGGCTTCTTTCTTGGCCGAAGGCAAAGTGAACTTTGCCATAAAGCCACCGACTTGCATGCCTTGCATTTGATAAATCGGCGGCCAGAAGTCTTCGGCGCGAGTGGCGAGTGCTCGAGCAAGCAATCGAGTTGCTCGACCAGAGAAACCGCCAAGAACCATTTCTAGGCGACCTTGAGATTCGCGATGCAAGTAAAACACGAAAGCGACTTCTTCTTTTGGGTTGTTGCTGCCGAAGCGTGTCCAACTACCGTCGGCCGTTTCGTGGTACAAGCCAGGTTCCATGTCCTGATCTTTTTTGCTCAGGTTCAAACCCGCAACGCAAGATGGTGAGTGTGGGTCGTGACCGCGGTAACGCATGAAAAACGGAATGGAGCGTTCGCTTGCAACTTCAACATCGTCTTGAGAAACAAAGGGGTCACAGTTGAACGACTTTGACAACACGATCTCGACGACCGGGTTACTCTTGGTACTACCGATACCCACGAGCGCCTTGTCACCTTTGGAATCTGAGAAATCGTTGTAGACTGATTTGGCTCGTCGTAACACTTCTTGGTCGGTGGCTTGACCGGGGCTCCAAACAAGCGATTGCTTCAGGTGTTCTGGATGCGGTAGTGTGTCGCCCATCAATGGGTTGGAACCAGTTTCAGTCTTCTTTAGCTTGGCAGTTCCGCCGAGTGTTGTGACTCCGTTGAGCAATTCTCCTAACAGTACCGAGTCCGCTGCGACGACGAAAGAGACTTCGGATGAGTCTTCACTGTTGTCTTTACGAACGCCAACGCACATCTCTAAACGACGCCGGCGAGCTAGTAATTCCCAAAAGTTTTCGGGTTCAACCGAGAATAGCGCACCTGGTAATTGATCCGCAGACGCATGCCCATGCTCAATTAGGAAGTCACATAGCCGTGACAGTGCTTTGAGCGGAATGTACTTGACTTCGTTCTTCAGTAGTGCTGCGACTTGATGGCGGTCGAGGCCTGTGTACTCGACGATGGCTTTGATGGTTCCCGGTCGCTTACGTGGGTCGGGAACGTGGCCCAGAAGTTCAGCTAATCGAAAACTGTATTGCATGTAAAGCTCCTGGCCTGCTTTTGAGTTCAGATGTTCTTGTCTGGTGAAAATGGTAGCATTGGTGAGAGATGGTTGCGACGGTGAATTCACCGATAAGCCAAAAATAGGGCAATTAATGACAGGTTCAACCCCCTTGCTGGAATTAATGACTTGACGATCCATTAAGCCGTTTTATTGGCGTTCTGTTGTCCTTAGTTGCGGCAAATTCGTTCATGTTTGATGAATCGGTGGTTTTGGTGGTGCAACTACTGGGAGAAGCCGGCTGACGTGACCCGACTTTAGCCAAAACGAGTTGATAGCTCTGTCGATTTTCGTACCCTCAAAATGAGGTAAGTGACGGTGGTTAGGGTTGTATTGGCATACGTTATTCCGATTTTGTCACAATTGCTTTTGAAGCCTGAGAATCTGTTGTGTTCGCTCGCAAATTGCCGATGCTCACCCAACCGAGGTGTTCGCACACTGCGGTGAAGTTGGTGGGTGCGACAGTGCATTCATCGCAGGTCAATAAACGCTTTTGGGTCGTAGTATCCGAAACGTCATTTATAGGAGCAGCAGTGTCTCGAGACATCAACGTAGTCGCATTGGTTAAAGGTGAAGAGCGATACATTTTCCTGTTCAATGACGGACAAAAAAGCGAAACACTGCGCACACTTGGCCGATATGCGTCCGATTCAAAGCTAAGTTTCTCTTGGTACGATGCTGCTGTGTTGAGTCAAAAGGTGCGAGGCATTAGCGCCAATCAATCGCCGACTTTGGAAGAGCTTGCTGAAGCTGACCGTCAAAGTGAAGAGTCAGTGTTGTTTCCTGAGAATCACTTTGGACAGGATGAAGATTTCTTTCCAGCGGACAATCTGTTTCCTGAAGAGGATTGGTTTTAGAACCCTCGGTTCTTAGAACACTCAGTTCTTAGAACACTCAGTTCT
>CAZKTR010000346.1:0-4002 GCA_964555525.1 uncultured Pirellulaceae bacterium | reverse complement strand
GCCGAAATCACCAACCTCGATAAACAGAAAGAAGAGCTCAGCAAAGAGAAAAAAGAACTCAGCAAAGAGAACGAAGTTCTCAGCGAAGAGAAAGAAGCGCTCGCCGGTGAAAAGCAAGATCTCCAAGAACAAGTCGTCGATCTCAACGAATCATCAAAGCTGCTTCGATACAAAAGCGGTGTAACTCACGTTGTAACCGATTTGCAAACCGGAGATTATATCAATGCAAGAAAGCACTTAGACAAATTTGAAAACCAACAAGACTGGGAAGTCGCCCGCCTCAACCTGCTCGCCCACCGCGAAATCAAATCGGTCTACCCCGCTGAACCGATCACTTCGATTGCTACCACGAACGATGGTCAACAGTTAGCGATCGCCTTTGCCGACCGGATTGAAATCCGGCAACTGGACCGCCTAGATCAACCGGGCAACAAGATCCAGCAAACCGATGTCTCCGCCATCGCAATCTCGCCCACCGGAAACCGAATCTACGCTGCCAAGCCCGGCGATGGCCAATTGACCGCCGGCCAAATCGCTATCTTTGACGTCTCTGCCCCCGAACAAACAGCTCCGATACGCACGCTAAATGCCCAAAGCGCTTCCATTGACCAAATCGAGATCAGCGAAACTGGAACGGCCGTCTTGTCCGTTGGCAAACCATCCGCCTTACGCCAAAGCGCAGGCCAAGGACTTGAAGAACCCTTGATGGTTTGGATCGACGGCCAGCAAGTCGATGTAAATTTAGTTTTACCCAAAGGCTCCCACCCAAAATTTGACTCGGCTTCATTCTCCCGTGACGGGCAACGAATTTTACTGACCAACCAATCGGGGCTTCCGCAGGACCAGGCCGCTTATGTCTTTGAACGCGATGAAACCGGCTATCGCTGGATCGCAACTTCACCCATCGAGGGAATCTCAGCGGCTACGTTTGTCAACAACAGCAACGACGTTGTGGCTGGAATTCAAAATGCCAACACCGGCAGTTATTCATTGGCCCGCTGGCGATACAGTTCAGATTCCCTATCGATTGTCTCGCCTTTATCTTCCGAAGCAATTCAACTTCGGCAGCAAGGCGATTTTGTGATCGTGACCCAGAGCGATCGACAAACAACGATTTGGGATTGGCGCAACAAAAAATCAATGAAGCTCAAAGGTCAGTCACGACCGGCACAATTTTGCTTCGTCAAACCTGGAAAACGCCTTGAAGATTGCCAAGTCATCACGGCGGCGATCGGTGAACAACCGGAACTCCTTGCGGTTGATTTGTCGATGTACCAACCGGAACACCAACCTCTATCCGCTGGCTGGTCGCCCGATACCCGGCCGGCATCGGTCACAGCGGTATTTTCCCGCGCAGCAACCAACAGCACCCTCCAAGCCTTCGGCAACGACTATGGCATGGCGTCGGTTACCCGCAATGACAATCAGGTCCACTGGAACATCAGCGCTTGGCAATACCAAGTCATCACGGACGATTTCGTGTTTGCTCAATCGGCTGAAGATTACTTGTACCGCTACGACCGAGCCAGTGGAGCACTCGATCGCGTACTGACTAAGTTGGCTCGATACTTAAAGGGTCAACAGCGTGTGACAGATTTCCAAGTGTCCGACGATGGACGAGTCGCATTGGTACAAACCAACTCGAGCGATCCCAAGTTTCTACTCTGGAACGTGCAGCAAGATAAGTTGATCCGCGAAGTCAACTACGGCCAGCAAAATTTGTTTGGAACTGGCAGCCAAAAAATACTTCCGAAACTCTCGCTCTCACACGATGGCCAGTGGGTGATCGGTGCCAAGGTGGGCGTCTTTGGATGGCCCGTCGATTCGGGGCAGTTAGTTCGCTTTACCAACAACGACGCTTCTGCTCCTCGATCGACCGCCAACTCAATCGTCTTCGTTCGCGACAGCCAACAAGTATTGGTGTCGTGGCAAAATCGCGTCATCCAGTTTGATCTCGACCGCCGACAACAAATCGCCTCTCGCATCCTAGCCAAAGTCTCCGATGCCCAAGCACAGGACAATTTGCTGGACGCGATTCAAAGTAACGGACAGATTCAAGTTTTGGCAGCGGAGAACACGTCCAAGGGCGGCATCTTACTGTTGTCGCTAGAAAACCAAAATCAACTGGCCCGATTCGCAAACACCAGTTTTGCATCGTTCACCAAAACCAAAAACGGTATTGCAGCGGTCGCAGGCGGATTGGACCAAAACCGAAAAATCCGTTTGAAGCGTTGGAATCAAGGAAGTACCTCGACGCAAGAAATTCCTCTGCCGCCCGCAGATGATGATGCGATGGCCAAACACTTCGTCGGTTTTGAACGAGTGTATGCGTCATCGCAACACGGCATCTTACTACAAACATCACAGCGAAATCGCGGTTCGGCAAGACGCATGTGGAGTAGCCTTTCCATTACAACGGACCTATCAGGAAACACCTCCAAGCCAACGTCATTGGGGAAGCTTCAAGTACTTTCCCGACCATCGATCAAGCAGGTCGTTGCGCAGTCAGAACAAGCCGCAACGCTCGCCAACAACCAAATCCTGTTCTGGAAACTATCCGACAGCGGCGTCAAACCTGACGGCGTGTTTGACGCTCGAGCGACGGCTATGCAAATGGCACCAGATTCAAACACCTTGGCCATTTGCACCACAGACAACCGGTGTTTGCTGTACGATTTTTCCAAACGCCAGAAGCTGGCCGAGTTTGATTTAAAGGACGACAAAGGCCAAGTGACCGCAATCGCTTGGCAATCCGATTCCAAGGCTGTCGCATTGGGCCGCACAACAGGAGCGATCGAATTGCTCGACTTGGAATCAGACGATGATGCCAAATCAAACAGTTCGATCCTAGATTTGGAGACGTCGATCAAACAAGCCATCAGCGGACTGGCTTACTCCCAAGACGGTTCATTATTGGTCACCGTCGCGGATGAAGGGATGGCCATTTTGATTCGGGCTGTTGATGAAGAAGAAACAAAACTCGCTGACGCTGAACAGTTGAGCGAAACCGTCTACGGGCACGCCGAACAGAGAATCTCTGCAGCCGACATTTCTGCTGACGGCAATCGAATCGTCAGTGGCTCCAACAGCGGCCGGATTACGATCTGGAACAGCCAGCCTCAACCAAAAAACACAAATGACGTGCAGCAGGCTTCCAGCGAGTATGAGTTACTGACCATGCCCAATCTCCACCAATCACCAATATCAATCGTACAGTTTGTCAGCAGCGACACAGGCCAAATGATTTTGTCCGCCGAACGATCCTCGGGCAAAAACGAAATCATCGCTTGGCCGGCTGCAAAGGTAGCCTCTGATAGCGACCTGTAACTGGACTAGCGTAGCTGGGCTCGCCAGAGTTCAGGGGCGTTACCGAGCCACACCTGAACTCTGGCGAGCCCAGCTACGGAGCACTGAAGCGATTGAACAGAATCGCCGCACTGGCGTTTCACTTTCCCATGGTTTTGCTACAGTTTGACCTATGGAAACTGGCAATACAACGTCTGAAGTCGTCGTGATCTCAATGAACCCAAACTCTGGGGCCACGGATCAACACACCGTTGTCGACAAACTAACGACGTGTTTGATCGATCATGGATTCGAAGTTTTACTGCTGACCGACGTTGCGGAAATGATTGAAGTCGTTGGCCAACATTTCGGTGAGCGACTACGCTGCGTCGTTGCTGCTGGCGGCGATGGAACCATTTCTTTACTTGCCAATGAATTGCCCGAGAACACGCCGCTGGCGATACTTCCGTTGGGAACCGAAAATCTATTGGCAAAATACTTGGGTGTCTCGGCCGATCCAGTTGCCCTAGCAAACATGATTGTCGCCGGGAACTGTCGCCAACTGGATGTCGGCAGAGCCAACGGGAAATTGTTTTTAGTGATGGCCAGCTGCGGGTTTGATGCGGACGTCGTTCACCGTTTGCACAGCAATCGCCAAGGACACATTCGGCATTGGTCCTATGCCAAACCCGTTGTGAGCGCCATTCGAAAATACAA
>CAZKTR010000345.1:0-4011 GCA_964555525.1 uncultured Pirellulaceae bacterium | reverse complement strand
TCCCATCTAAGTAGGGCCAGAATTCTTTCGCCAAAGACTGCTCGTTGCCTTCGGGTGTGGTGTCCAACATGAGAAATTCGAGTTGAGGAATCGTCGGCCAATCACTCCCGCCAAATGAATTGGATGCGACCAAGGCTCCTAGGGCCTGTAACAGACGACGGTTCTTGATTTTATCTTCCTTCTCTTTCCTGGGGCCGATACTGCGAATTGCAAGTTGGAGAATTTCGTCTCGATTCTCACGACGGAATTTGCGTCCTGTTGGAGAGTTCATTTGAAGCAACCGGGCAAGCCAGCCATTGATTTTGATGCTTCCAAAGTCAGCGTTATCGTTTGCCCGCAATGAAAGCCCCACTTGCAGACTTGCTTTAGAAACTAGATTGTCATCACCAAGGGAGCGACTGACCATTTTGGCCAAATGGGCTTCCCATTGACGCTTAACGTACTCATCAGCCAGTGGACTGCCAAATATGGGCCTGGCCGTCTCGATGGCCCTAATCCTCCCGGCGCCTTTTTCCCCTTGAAACACAGAGTACAAGTCTCGGTAACCATAAGGACAACAACGAGGCGGATTTTTAACAAACAAAGCATCACCAACTTGCCGCTCAATCACGTTGTACTTTTCAGGGGCTTTTAGGTTGAGCGCTTGATCTATCTCCCAAGCGGCATGAACTATCGGCTTCAATTCCGAGAAATCCTTGGACTGCGAGAAATAATAAGGGAAGGGTTCACCACCACCTGAGAAGTTGGGCTTCGGCCATTGGTCGTTCATAACCGCAGCCTCTAAAACGTCGGCAACTTGTTGAGGGTCAAGCAGAGGAGCAAGTTGTTTTACTGCCGGCCCGGCAGCGCTGAAGGCGGCGTTGGGTAAAACGCTATAGTTTCTCGTTGATGCATTTGAAAAATAAACTTGATTGTGTCTGGCTTCCTCACAGATTTCTGTCAACACCTCCCAAGCTTCCTCGTGGTTCAAGTGATTCGTAATGCCGTAACGATATCTTGTTAGAGCATCAAGAAGTTTTTCAATCTCAGGTTCCGTCGGGATCAATTTTACGATTTTGTCACGACCGAACCTGCCATAGCTTTGAAAAGCTTCACACCACTCTGCTGAAACCTCGTAACGCTTCAGCCTAGCCTGATCAATGGCAAGCTCGATTTGGTCATTGAAAACTGCTGGATCAGTAGCAAAAAACAGCTGGAACTCGCCTGATTCAATTTTCGAAAACGCCGTGGCCTCTACAGCGGGATTACCATTAATCTCCAATGACGCTTGAATGCAATTCCTTGGTCTTTGGTGATAGATGTTCTCGAACGCTTGTTGACCTCTTACGGCATCAATAAACTTCGGCAATAAGCGGCGAAGCTTGTCGACCGGGATTTCACAAGGCAACTTGCCTAGTGGAACACCGTTCAGCGAGAATTCAGTAACTTCAATGTCATCCATCAATTCCATTCGCAGATTGCCGCGGGGTTCGACGATTTTTTTGAGCGTTGGGTGAATAAAAGGTTCAGATTTTTTAACCTTCGCTTTCACCAATCGACTACGTAGCTTTGTGCGATCTTTGGCTTCCAATTCCGAAATGTTTGACCAGCCAATCGCAGCAAGGCAGACTGTACCGCCCACGAAAAGTGTCGCGACTGCCTTGTTGAAGATTTTCGAGACGGAGTAGGCAAGCGAACCTAGGCAGAATATTCCCAGCAGCGAAGCCATGGTTATCAGCCAAGTCTCGTCGGCGCTTTCAACAAATGAATCGAAGAACGACGGTTCATCGGTTCCATATTTGGGCCACCACCAGTGATCATGGGACAAAAGCAGTATCAACGGCAATGACATCCATAGAACAATGCTTGCCTCTTGCCGAAGGATTTTTGGTTTGGATCCTTGTTGCTTGTTGTTCATCCTCTTGCCTCCATGGTTCCGTGTAAACGTTTCCCCATCGCAATCCAGCAAAGTGTTGAGGGGATAAACAGTGCTGCCAAAACAAACAACCATGGAGTGGGCCGAGGTCGATCCCGGAGAAAGACTTCTGTTGGTGTTGATTGAACGAAGCAAACAACCAAAAGTACAAGCCCGCCAAACATAATCATCCAACCAACGAACTTTCCTTTCGCTGAATGCTTTGATCGAACCCAAGCATAGTGCAGCATCGGTAACACCAGCAGGTAGCCGTAGAAACAAAACCAAGGTACCCAGTACTCGCCTGACTGAGGGACGAGGAAATACGGATTAGCGACCAAACCGTCTTGGACCAAGAAACGTACTTGCAGCACCATCAAAAGCCATGCTACTCCGCAGACCAGTGCTGCCGAAGCAAGCGATGCGAGGTAGGTTTGCCACCAGATCTCATCACGTGTAAATCCCCATGAATAGAGGAATCCAGATTGCCGAGGAGACGAACGCCACAGTCGCCACGCAATCAACCAGCAATGCAGTAGCACTCCGAGAAGTAAAACCAATTCATGACAGGTGAACGGAGTAACACGAAGGAGTACATACGAGCCTACTGCCAGAACAGCGAAAAAGTTGAGCAACCCGAGTTTCTTGAACTGCCAGAAAAACAGACCAAGGCTGCGTCTTCGAGCATCATGAGGGTTCTTTACTGGGATTTCAGACTGCGGATCGGTCATCTTTCTCATCCTACTTTCAACGATTCGATAGCTGCCAAGCGTTCACTGGCTTCGGTCGTGAGTGCCAGGAATAGCTGCTCTAAACTAAGGCGTCGGCGATTGATTTCGCCCGCAATGGGGCCATCCTCAAGACTGCCCTTGATATCTCGGACCCAGATCGAAGTGGTTTCATGCAGCTCTTTTCGCAACACTTGTATATCCTCAAGGCGCGAATCGGACGAACACTCCAACGCATTTTTCTGTAGTTCAATCACAAAAATTTGCTCCCGCAAATCCTCTAACGATTCGTCAAGAATCAATTTCCCTTGAAATAGAATGCACACATCATCTGTGACTTTTTCGATGTCATTAATAATGTGAGTGGTGACCAAAGTGGTCACTTCACGGTTGTTGGCTTCCCGTCGAATCAGCTGATAGAGCTCCGAGCGAGATGCTGGGTCAAGTCCGTCAGCCGGTTCATCGAGCAATAACACGTCGCATCCACGGCACAACACAAGTGCCAATAGAGCCCAGCGTTTTTGTCCTTTACTTAAGGATCGCCAGCTGGCGTTTAAACTAAGATCCTTCTCGTCCAACAGTTGTTTCGCTCGCCGTTCATCAAAGTTGGGGCCAATGCTGCGGCTGAGTGACAGCAGTTGCTTAAGCTTGGCTGAACGGGGAGGTTCGAATTCGTCTAGCACGCATCCCACGGACTGCATGGTTCGTGCATCACGAGGAAACTTTCTGTCACCAACGATTGAACACTGACCGGCGGTGGGCAAAATCAGGCCATGCAACAGTTTCAGTAAGGTTGTTTTGCCTGCTCCGTTGGGGCCCAGCAAAGAACAAACGGACCCACGAGCGATTTCGAACGAGACATCATCGATCGCGCGTTTTTTGCCAAAATCGCGACACAAATTTTCGCTGCGGATTACCGACTCGATCATGGATGGGTCTCCATCTGTTCGGCAATTTCTTGAAGGATTTCGATCACCTCGTCGGGCTCTGCCCCCAATCGCTTGGCTTCTGAAATCAACCGTTTTGATAGTTCAACTAAAACCCCTCGCCGTCGCCGCATCGGCAGCTTTCCTTTGGGCGCAGTAACGAAAACGCCTCGCCCCTGTTTTTGAACAGCGAGCCCGCCATGCACCAGATTGTCGTAGGCCTTGGCGACCGTGCGGATATTTATTCCTAGGTCATTGGCCAAGGCACGCAAGCTGGGTAATTGATCGCCAGAAACCAAATCGCCCCTGGCAATCTGAAACTTCAAGATTTCAACGATCTGACGATAAATCGGCTCGCCGCTGTGATGGTCAATATTTGATTTGATTTCATTCATAACTGTTGCACTACTGATGATACAGTGAGTCAGCATGGTGTCAACAAAAAATACAGTCTAAAATGCAA
>CAZKTR010000344.1:0-4035 GCA_964555525.1 uncultured Pirellulaceae bacterium | reverse complement strand
CATTGCTTCATGGTTTCAGTTGCACCACGGCGAGTCTTTGAATCGATCCACGACTCGTTGTCCGAGACGTAAATGATCAAGTCGCCTTTTGCTTTCTGCTGGTTCAGCTTAAGCAATGGAGCACTGCAGTTGGTTCCACCTCCCCACAGCTTTGCGAGCTTCTGGGAGTTTGTCATCACCGAATCACGTGGATTCAAGTCGCAATCTCGAACGTGATGTTCGAACGGCATCACGGTTGCGTCATCGTTCTTTCGCAATACTGCTGCGGCCACTAGGGCGGCTACATCAACACAGCGAACTTTTGATGTCGAACCTTCGCGATAACCACTGACACTCGACCCCATGCTTCCCGAAACGTCCGGGAAAACGTAAACCTTCCCGTCGATCGTTGGAACGTTCTCGATCGCGATTTCCATCGCATCCTGCAACGCGTTTCGCACTTTAGCAGGAAGCGATTGGTCCACGTTCATAAACGCAGCCAGTAGCTGGTATGGGAAAACACGAGCCTTACCGATTAGTTCGCGGTCCCTCAAACGCTCGGCGACCAATTTGATCATCGCTCGTTGCTCGAAAACACCATGACGCAAAAACGTGTTCAAGTTCATCCGTGTCATCTGCCACGATCCGTTCTTGGCAATTTGCATCCAATCACGAGGCGTCAGGTTTGCCGAAGTCAATAGTTGGAACGGTGCGTCCGGAACCTTTCGTTGCTTTGCGTCGGTTGTTCGCTTGAACTTTTCAAACTTCTGAACAACTTCAGGCAAAACCGATTGGTTGACTTTACGACCGATCAGGTAACCAAGCAACGCAGCGCGAACTTCGTCGGCTGGTTTTGGGTGAACCATCTTGATCACGTCAGCTAAGGAAGGCTGCTGACCGACCGAACCGTAGAACAATTGTTCGTTGGATCGTGATTCGATCCAGTTTCGGATCAATCGTTTTGGCAAGCTTCCCAGGCTCTTTCGGCCTACGATTCCGCTACGCATGATCTGAACGAAGTTTCGCAACATCTTCGGCGAGTCGATGACTTTGTCGAAGGCGTTTTCGAACAGTCCAGCGTCCTTGGTCGAAAGGACCGCCAACAGCAAGGCTGGCATATCTTTCATGAACGCACTCTTGCGAGCGAAGACGGCTGTCTGGGCGATGAATTCTGGCTCAACGTTTTCGCAGAGGTCCAAAACCTGAGTCAATTGTGTTTCGGCGGTCGCGTAAAACGTTCCGTTGAAGCAACCGGTGGCTGCCAACTGAGCCAGTTGGTTTTCGTTTGATTTTAGGTAGGCCTTTCCACCGGCTTCGTTGGTAACGGTGGCGGTTAGGTTTTGGTTTCCTCGGAAGCTTGCAAAAAGTGATCGGTTAGCCATTTTTCGTCTCCTTGTATTTCTTTGGTTGTTGTCTGAAAGAGCTAAAGCACGGTGCGTGCCAAAGACCAAGATGGCTTGCGAAAAGTTCACGAAATGCCTTGTTTTGCCAGGCGGAAACGTTTTTTGAGCGGTTGTCTGGCTCAGGTGAGCTTTTGTGAGATGTGGAAATTAATATAAAATTAGATATGTTTTTATATGCTAAGATATGATTGTCGTGCCGATTGGCCGTGCTTATATGGTTTTACTCATGGTTTGTGATGTCCAAACGAAAAACAATTACGGTGTCCATCTTGGGCTCAGCGCTTGACGCCCCGAAGGGGAAAGATCGTTGGAGTACCTGGCGCCCGACGGTCGCAATGTGCTGCCATGAGGAGTTACTGGTCGACGAGTTGGTGCTGATCCATCAGAAGCGCGAAAAGAAGCTGTTAGCGTCGGTCGTGGAAGACATCGCTTCGGTCTCACCTGAAACCAAGATCACTCCCGTTCAAGTTGACTGGCGAGATGCTTGGGATTTTGAAGAGGTCTACGAGAAGTTGCATGGGGTAGCGCGGCAGTTGGCGTTTGATCCGGAAGCGAGCGACTTACTGGTTGGTATCACTACCGGTACGCATGTGGCTCAGATTTGTTTGTACTTGCTAACCGAGTCGCGACACTTACCGGGTCGGTTGATTCAGTTGTCGCCTTCAAAGGGAAAAAACAAGGCTGCCCATATTGGTACGTGGCGTTTGATCGATTTGGATTTGTCGCAGTACGATGCGATCGCGTCGCGGTTTGAGCTGGAACAAAAGGAAAGCGTTTCGTTCTTGAAGTCGGGGATTGCGACTCGCAACAAGGCGTTTAATGCACTGATCGAGCGTATTGAAAAAGTGGCGATCGCCAGTAGTCATCCGATGCTTTTAACCGGTCCAACGGGCGCGGGAAAGTCTCAACTAGCAAAGCGCATCTATGAACTTAAGAAGCTGCGCAATCAAGTCAGCGGGCCGCTTGTTTCGGTTAACTGTGCGACACTGATCGGCGACCAAGCCATGTCGGCTCTGTTTGGTCACGCCAAGGGCGCGTTTACGGGGGCTGCTGCGGCGCGAGACGGTTTGCTGCGCTCGGCCGATGGCGGGGTTCTGTTTTTGGATGAGGTCGGTGAACTTGGTACCGACGAACAAGCGATGTTGCTCAAGGCGATCGAAGAAAAACGCTTCTTGCCGGTTGGAAGTGATACCGAAGTCGGATCGGACTTTCAGTTGATTGCCGGAACCAATCGTGATTTGAAAGCCGCCGTGGCCGCTGGGGAGTTTCGAGAGGACTTGTTGGCTCGAATTGACTTATGGACCTTCCGCATGCCAGGGCTCGCCGAACGCCGTGAGGATATTGAGGCGAACTTGGTCTATGAGTTAGCGGAATACGCTTCGGCGACCGGTAGTAAAGTGTGCTTCACCGCGAAGGCGCGGAAGCGTTTTTTGGATTTTGCCAAGTCGGATCAGGCGAAATGGAAAGCCAATTTTCGCGATTTTAACGCAGCCATCGTTCGGATGTCGACGTTGGCCGATACTGGCACGATTGGTGATGCCAACGTTGCTGAAGAGTGTGATCGGTTGACGGTTAGCTGGGCCGATGAGGGCAGTGTTGCTGGTGCGTCGGACGCCGAGTCGGAGAAGCTGTTGGCGGATCTACTGGGAGCGGATTGGCGGGAGCGGTTTGATTTGTTTGACCAGCGGCAGTTGGTTGAAGTGGTCGAAGTCTGTCGAAGTTCTCGTTCACTGGCGGCTGCGGGACGGAAGCTGTTTGCCGTTTCCCGTGAGGCGAAAAAGAACCCAAATGATTCGGATCGGCTGCGGAAGTACCTGAGCAAGTTTGGGATTACTTGGAAGCAGTTGGTTTGAATGCAGCCCCCCAAGAAAAAAACACGCCTTGAATTGCTTCAAGGCGTGTTTGTTTTTTGAATCAGCTTGGTAGTTAGTTAAAAACTAGCCAATCTTTGCGATCAAGTCAGCAGTACGCGAGCTGTAGCCCCACTCGTTGTCGTACCAGCTAATGACCTTGACCATGTTTCCATCGATGACCTTGGTTTGGTCAGCTGCAAAGATGCTGCTGTGAGGATCGTCGATGATGTCGGTCGATACCAGTGGATCTTCGCTGTAGCACAGCACGCCTTTAAGCGGCCCTTCGGCGGCGGTTTTCATGGCTGCGTTGACTTCTTCGGCAGTCGTATCTTTGTCAAGGATAACGGTCAAGTCGACAACCGAACCCGTTGCAACAGGAACTCGCATCGCCATGCCGGTTAGCTTGCCCTTTAGTTCTGGAATCACCAAAGCAACGGCTTCTGCAGCACCGGTTGAAGTTGGGATGATGTTGACCGCAGCCGCTCGTGAGCGGTAGATGTCTGGGTGAGGAGCGTCCAAAACATTTTGGTCGTTGGTGTAACCGTGAATCGTAGTCATCAAACCCGACTTGATGCCAAACGTATCTTGTAGGACTTTAGCGACAGGAGCCAAGCAATTGGTCGTGCAGCTCGCGTTTGAAACGCACTTCATGTCGGCAGTTAGTAGATTGTCGTTAACACCTAAGACGCAAGTTAGATCAGGAGCGTCTTTGGCAGGCGCACTGATGACGACTTTCTTGGCACCAGCGGCCAAGTGTGAATCGTAGCCAGCTTTGCTGTCGGTCGCGCGGGCTCGGAAAA
>CAZKTR010000343.1:0-4039 GCA_964555525.1 uncultured Pirellulaceae bacterium | reverse complement strand
CGGCGCGTAAGACGGACCGGAGTCGCCGGAGCCAGCTGTCGCCACCTTACCTGATGATCGTCGTTTGTGATACGGTTTGAGATTCACGTCCATCTTGAGAGACGGTAACCGGAAAATCAGCCTTGCGAGCGGTCGCTGATTTTACTCGGAAGCGAATTCTTTGTTGCTCGCCCGAACCGAGTTGATCGATGCTCCAAGACAGCGTTCGCTCCTGGTTATTGATCTCAGCCTCTCGCTGGACTGCGACGATTTCAACTCCGTTTGGTACTTGCAACAAAATTCTAGAGACCGATGCTACATCGGAAGAACTATTGGCAATCGCGATTTCGTATTCACCAATTTGATTGAGGCTCAAATAATCTGGGCCGTCAACAAACAGAGAAACCGGTTCGGAAGGTAGTGGCGTTTGGAAGTCGTATGTAGGTGCGATCGCCAAACTGGCTTGCTCGGCGACTGCTGGAGCATTGATGGGTTGCAAAAGTGCCGTGGAGGTAACTTGAGTCGGTTTCAAAACTGGATCGTCTTTTGCAAGAGTGGTCGGATTCATAATATCCATTGGCTTTCGGAGGAAAGCTAGGCTGGCCTGAGGGATAGCTGTTTCCGGACCTTCGCTTGAGGCCGCAATTTGCTTGGCAGCGGCTAGATCACTTCGAGTTTCTGTAAGCTCGGGTGTAGCTACGTTACTGGGCGAAACTATTGGAGGCACTTTTGATTTTGCCTTAGTGACTTGCTTGGGCTGCTTGATCGGTTGAAGTCGGTTCCAGTTCACTGGAATCTTTAGTGGCTGCAGTCGTTTAATTTCCGGCCGGCTCACGAAAGAGGTGCTGGTGTCAGCTTGTTTTTTTGAATCCAAGTCAAACACGGTTGCGTCGACCCGAATAGAATCAGTAGTATTTTGTTCTTCTTCGAGTGTTTTGGCTAGTTCTGGATTCACGATCACGCGGTTGAGTATAGCTGGAGAGCGAACTTCCAGATTGTCTGAATCGACTATCTTTGGTTGGCTCCAGTTCGTGGCGGTCATCAACTTTCTTGGACTGCGAATTACCGGAACAGATTCAACCAAGGGAGCAAGTTGAGTTTGAGCATGTGCGGCGGGAACTATCGAAAGTAAACCAGCACCCATACCAAACAAAAACAACGAGAATTTGTCAGTGAGGAAAAAGCAGTTTCGTTTCATGGGATACTCGGTACTTGATCGTTTGGTAAGCGTGGAATTGCGAAGGCGGAGCAAGAGTAAGGTTACTTTCGAGTCGTGTCGCCTGGTTCTAAATCGCCAAAGGTCTGTTGCCGAGCAACCTGCTGAGCAAACACTTGCGTTTTGACTGTTCGTTCAGCAACAATGACTTCTCCCGACATCAAAGCGACATTCAGGCTGGTTTTACCTGCAGTATTTGAAACGCCTTTCATCGCAATCTTTTGAATCGCTTCCGGATCGATTCGGTCGAGCTGAAACGCGATGATTCGTCGCTCAGCGTCCAACCATGCATCACGATCAAAGCGAGTGATCGTTAATTCTTCAGGTACTTGAATGTTTACTTCAACAGGGCCGATTGCGTGACCTGTTGGGTTATATACTTCAATCAATAGGTCGGAAGCCTCGCCTTCAATCATTGCCGAAACCCCCGTTACTCGGAATCGAAGCTGCCCCTTGACTGGCGCCAATGGTTTTTGCAGTTCCCGGTTCCCACCTAAGCCGGGCTCAACTGGAGCGTTGCTAGGAGTGGAGGCTGTTTGGCGAGGCTGACTGCGAATCGCCGGAGGGGCATCCGATACTTCGTCACTAGGTGAAAGATCTACCGGTCGACGCGCTACAGGAGGAGGCGTCTCTGCTTGTTCGATACGTGAAAGGTCTACCGGTCGTCGCGCTACAGGAGGAGGCGTCTCAGTTTGTTCGATACGTGAAAGGTCTACCGGTCGTCGCGCTACACGCGGGGGCGTCTCAGTTTGCTCGATGGTAGGCAATCTGGGTGAGGCAGAGGCGGGTTTGTCCAGTTCGGGTTTGATCGCCGAAAACCAAGAAGACTCATTCGAATAAACGGGGCTCTGTAGTGGTGCAACGGTTTTCGAGGAGGTAACAGCCGGTGTTGGCCTAGCGGAAATTCGTGTGTTTTCTCTCAAAATCTCTCTGATATTTGGATTAATCAGTGCTTCTTCAAGTCGCGTTGGCATTTTGGTCATTTTTAGTTGACCATTAACAGCTTCGATAGGTAGCAAGGAAATGGCGCCGGCCACGAAGGCGATTTTTAATAGTGAATTGATCATGGGCTTATTTTGAATTCCGGTTCTCGGCAGCTGATGGATGGACCCTATAACAGATGTAATCGGTACAACCGGAACTCTTACAACGCAATAAATCACCAGTTTGCGAGCCAAACCAAACACGCAGCCAACCCTAATCCTGAAAATCCGCAAACTTTAACAGTTCTGCTAGCGTAAACAGACTCAACTAATTGCGTCCTAACACCTGTCAAAGAGGGAATTGGAGAATTATTTCGATCTATTTCGGACTTCTTCCGTATTTGTCTTCAGATTGACCAGAGGTGTCACGGGCACCGCGACAATAAGAACATACCCCGGACGAAAAGGTAACCAACCCAAGCCAATCTCAACTTGGCCTTCCGGACAACTAACCCCCACGCAGGAAGCTCTCGGAAAAACTTAACCGAAGTGATTCCACTACAAAAGGATTTTAAGATGCTAGTTCTATCACGCAAAAAAGACGAATCGATTGTACTTGATGGCCAAATCGAAATCACCGTTTTGAAGATCAAAGGCAATACCGTTCGCTTGGGCATCAAGGCCCCGTCGAATATCAAGGTTCTACGCGGTGAGCTTTCACCTTTCGATGTAGAAGTCGAAATGGAAAAGGACGAAGAAGACCAACGCGGAATTGGCACTGCTCAATTGTTGGAGATGAGCTCGCAAGACCCAGCATTGCCAAACCCATTTGCCATCGCCAATGCAGGTTAACCTGCAAGATTTTGGTGGGCTGCCAGCTAACTGGCAGCCTCGACTGCCAGACGACGCAACGCTTTTAGTTCGCTGCTAGCAAAATCTTCATCTAGATACGGCGTGACAATTTGGTGTCCCGCCGGCCCTGCAGCAGCGGTGTCAAGCGCTAACGTAGCCATCTTCCAACGACGGTCAAAAGGTGTTTGAAAGCAAGCAACGGTTTGCAATTTGTCAAAGAATGTAACGCTGGTTTTACGACCAAAAACTCCGGTTCGATATACGACTCCGTTTTCGATTCTCGCATACTTTCGTGAAGCAGCTTTCTTCAAGGCAAATAAAATCAATGCAGGCATGGCGGCCAACCCTGCGATCCCGCCCCAAATCAAAGCCTGAGTGTCGAACGATTCACTGAAATAACAATCGGCGGTAGCAACCGCGATTGCACACAATAGTGTCTGTACCAAAGCGATTCGAACCATTCGATTTGAGGCTCGCGGTGCAAGGCCTTGAAAGTCGAAACGTTCTAAATCCCAATCGATGCCCGGTCGCAATAGGCTGACCAACTGCGGCACTTCTGTAATCGGAATCACCGGCATGAACCAAGCTTTTCCGATCGATTGATTCGGTTTTGATGCGTCCGTCGCTCCACCAGCTGTTTCTACACGAATCGTAGCAATCCCGAACCATCGCATGATCAAGTTCTGCTGCACGCTGATAAATTGAATACGTTTCCTGGGCACCGTTGCGCTAACCCGGGTTAACAACCCGCAACCCAGACGCAGGTCGTCGCCGCGCTGCTCAAGTTTGAAATCAAAAAATCGCAGGACGTACCACAGGATTCCAACCAACCGCAGTAACACTAACCCCAGTACCGCTGCCACGACCACTTGTAAGTAAAATCCCTGACTGCCCGTGTCTTTGGGCAAGTAGCCAGCCAGAAACGCAAATACGGTTTCGTATCCTTTTTCAGTAAATTGGTCAAAGGTAACCAACCCGATACCCAGCATGACGAGGCCTCGATTGGACGCTAAGCCGGCTTTGACCAAATCCATCAAGGGAATCTTCCAGACTTCTTCGGCCTCCACTG
>CAZKTR010000342.1:0-4063 GCA_964555525.1 uncultured Pirellulaceae bacterium | reverse complement strand
GTCACCAGACGACCGCTTACGACAACATGAAAATCGCTCGCATCAAAGGCCGTCGACGAGAAGTCCGTCGCATGCTGGCGGAACGTTCTCGGGAGCTGCTTGATTGCTACCGCAAAGGCCGAACCATCGACACGGCCAAGTGTGTACTGGCCCAAGCATTAAAAAAGTAGCTCTTCTGGGATTTATTAGCCGAGATAAAAATTGCATACAAGCTCGACGCGCGAGCGAGTGCATCAGCTAATTTTCATGGATATACACTTGCTTGCGCTGCGAGCTTGTATTTTTGGTGCCTTCACAGTTGGGTTAACGGACACTCAAACCAAAAGCACCTAAATCTTTTGCGGATTAGGTTTTCGCCAACCCATCCAACAGCCGAACCAGTGATCGCCGAGCACCAAGAGCACCTGCAAGACACCATAGACCGCCCATGCGATCCCCAAGCTTAAACCCACCGGTTCAGTCGCTTTGAAAAAAACCGTCAATACCGCAATCCAAGTTGTCAACTTCAGCATCGACCAAATCGAAAAATTTTGATCCACTACAAACAGCGAATTATAAAAAGGATACCCATCAAATCGATATCGATAACCAGCCCAAATCGCTCCGCAATATCCCATCACAATCGCCAACAGCGACGCAGTTCCCATGAAGATGAGCACTTGCATGGAAGCCATCCACGGACTGATAAAAAACAAACCGCCGCCGGTAGAAAACAAAAACCCGGTCAAACCACCAAAAATCCCACTCGCCCCTCGAACAGAAATGGTGCCTCCTGAAATCCAACCGATTACCTGCAAAAACAGATAAGCTGGAATCGTCACCGCCATCCCACAGATCACACCGACAGGAAAACCGATCACTACATAAAGAATCGCTCCCACAATCATCTCTGTACTTAGCGGAATCATTCCATGTGTAAAAATCCCGAATGCAACCGCGATAGCTCCCATCACAATGGGATAGCAACCCATCGCCAGCACGATTCCATACCAAGAAATCGCCATTGGCGTTCGAGGAAACTGGCGCACGCTTTCGGTTTTCCAGTCGTACTCCCAGATTGGCTTTAGGTTTGCCTGACGCTCGACCATCTCGACGATCGTGCTTGTCTCTTTATTTGGTGAATCCGAAGGCATACGACTTTGACAGTGTTCGGAAAAGTATGCGTGGCATCGTTTGAATTACGCACGCTTGTAAATGGTTGTCAAACTATTCTATAACCGATTGCAATAACCATGCGAAACAACTGCCAAAACTATTGCAGCAATCCTGACGATAGCATAGGCCGCTTTGTTTCGGTTGACAGTCTTTAAGCAGCCTGGTCCCAATGAATGTAACATTGAGTTGGCTTTAGCCAGCGAGGGGCGCCATGTCCACGCGATCTGAAATGGATTAATTCTAGAAAGCCGTTCAAAAAACATGCTCACAGGACTTTCCCAAAACCACATCGGACGCCTAAGCATGCCAACACTCAGCAGACACTCTTTACCCTCAAAGCCGTGAAGCATGGCACTCGCCTGATCAAGCACCTCAAATACACGAGCGAGCCACTAAAACCCAAAAAGAACCATCCGCTACGCAAGCCTATTTGTTGACCTCGATATGGGATGCCGAGATTATCGGCAAGGGTGCGCTGAACCTTCTGGCAAACACTGGGCGCCAGAATTAACCGACAAACCGATTGCGGCCTTGCTGTTTGGCTTTGTAGAGATTGTCGTCAGCCTCCTTGATTAGCTCGTCACAAGTCATCGTGGTTTTCGCTGCGGCGATCCCAATGCTAATCGTTGATTCGATTTCGCCAGAGGCCGTCGAAAACGGAGTCTTTGAAACAGCTTTCAAACATCGCTGAGCACAGATTCTTGCTTCTTCTTCGGATGTTTCTGTCAATACGATACAGAATTCTTCACCACCGAAACGAGCCAAGATGTCTTCCTCGCGCAGTGCCTTTCTGAGACGATCAGAAGTTTGCCGTAGCAATTCATCACCTACGAGATGACCATAAGTATCGTTTACTTTTTTAAAGTAATCGAGGTCCAAAACCATCAAACTCAGGTCTCGTCCAGTTCGTTCACGACGCTTTAATTCGCGTTTGAGTGTTTCCAACAAATACCTTTTGTTCCATGCTTGAGTCAAACTATCCTTGGTCATCATGGAATAGACGGCTTCATGATAGTGAGCTTCAAGTTGATCGGTCGCGATGTACTTGAAAATCCGCCCCCCGATTCGAATTCGATCACCCGATTGTAATTCTCGGGTTGTGATCTTAACACCATTGACCCAAGTTCCATTGGTGGACCCTAGGTCGGTTACTGTGAAACCAGTGGGGGTTCTGTCAAATTTTGCGTGCTGTCGAGATACGGAACGTTCGCCAATCGTCAAATCACAGTTCGAATCACGACCGACAAAAAATGGCTTGTCCTGAAAAGTGATTAAACCAGATTCAAGATCCACTGGATATATTTGCAGCACTCGACCGGTAAGGCCTGCATGATTTCGCGATGGATTTGACTCCATGTGTCGCGTCTGTTGTCGAGCTGTATCGTGCATGGTCCGCAGGTGATGTAAGCTTGTTAGCTTGCTTAAAAATCAAACGCACGAGAAAAGAACGAACGTTACATAAATAACCGAAGCAATGATGGGAAACACTGCTCTAAATTTAGGTTACTTCTTATGTGAAATCGGGAAATTATTGAAGTTTCATCATTAAAACCTAAGGCTAATATGCGTCAACAGGCTTGATTTTTTAGCCAATTGGGCGGGATTCTCGGGGTTAAAGGGGAAAATCCTCGGTCTGGCCACCGAGATCGCCTAAACCGTGACCTTTGGTGATGATTTCGTCGCGATTGCGGTTAGCCATTTTTATGTCCCAAAAGGCTTCCATTTTAATGCGATCTCTAGTTTGGTTCCGTCGTGACCTGCGTATTCGAGACAATTCAGCGCTCCACCGAGCGGCAGCGTCTGCCAAGCAAGAAGAAAATGGCGGCGGCGTGGTGGGGCTGTTCATCGTCACACCCGATCAATGGAAACAACACGACGATGCGGACGTGAAAGTCGCGTTTTGGATCGAGAATCTAAAATGCCTTTCACAATCGTTGCACGAGCGAAACATTCCGTTGATCGTTAAGGTGTGCCCGGACTACGAACAAGTTCCGGGAGTGATCGCTAAGGTTTGCAAAAAGCACAATTGCAATAGTTTGTTTTTCAACCGCGAGTACGAATACAACGAACTTCAGCGAGACAGGGCAGTTGTCGAGCAATGCCAATCGCTGGGTGTTTCGGTTAGTCGGTTCCATGATCGGATCGTGGTGCCTCCCAGAGAAATTAGCACCAAAGACGGCCGCTTCTACAGCGTGTTCACTCCGTATCGAAAAGTTTGGGACACCCGAGTGGATGAGTTCGCTAAGGTGTTGCCGGCTCCCAGAAAGCAAACGGTACTGGACATCGATCCCTCTAAAATCCCGGATCGGGTAAAAGGCTTTGACCTATCAAACGGTCAGCCCGAACTGTATCCGGCCGGTGAAACCGAAGCGAGCCGGCGGTTGAAGTCGTTTGCCAAACGCATCTCCAACTACAACGTCGGCCGCGACCTTCCGTCGATCGATGGCACCAGTGGGTTGTCAGGGTACCTCGCTGCGGGGGTGATTTCACCGCGGCAGTGTTTGGCCGCTGCGAAGGATCTCAACGACACCGGCACTCGGGTTTGGGTATCCGAGTTGACTTGGCGAGATTTCTACACGCACGTGATGGTCGGTTTTCCCAAAGTCTGTAAACACTTGCCTTTCAAAGACAAAACCATTGCGCTCAATTGGCGGACCAGCAAAACGGACTTCGATGCTTGGGCTGCCGGGCGAACGGGATACCCGATTGTCGATGCCGGAATGCGGCAGTTGAACCAAACTGGCTGGATGCACAATCGGTTGCGGATGGTGACAGCGATGTTTTTGACGAAAAATTTACTGATCGATTGGCGATTGGGGGAACGCTACTTTATGGAGCGTTTGATCGACGGCGACTTGGCAGCTAACAACGGTGGGTGGCAGTGGTCGGCGTCTACGGGCACTGACTC
>CAZKTR010000341.1:0-4071 GCA_964555525.1 uncultured Pirellulaceae bacterium | reverse complement strand
TCGCTTTTGCTGTGATCAACAACTCAAGCTTTGGATCGGGCACTTCCAGCGACTCGGGGGCCGAACGATTTAGCTGCGTCGGATAACGCAAAACCCTCAACGTGGCTCGATCCGATCCCACCTCCGGATCCCATTGCGCAAAGTACTCATCGCTTAACCGAAAACTCTCTCGCCCCACGACCTCGCCGTCAACCGTCACCGTTTTGTTGATCTGGCCGTCTTGAATCTGAAAGACAATCTCTTGATCTTCGTGCCCCGTCAATTCGATTTGGTTCAAGTCCGAATTCAATTTCAACGACTTGCAACCATGAACATCATTTCGGAATTCGTTTGAAAAGTGATTAAGCACGACATTGGTTTTACGGCGATGCTTAAAACGATTCGACATTTTCATCGACTCGTGCACCCACGTCGTTGCAGCAACCACTATCAAAGGTAACACGCTGACAATAACCACCGCGTGAACCAAGGTAAAACCCGATCGTTCTGGAATTCTTTTCCTGCGATTTCTCATTCAGAGTCCTCCGGTTCGATCAACCAACCGCACAGTACAACGGGTTTACTTTCTACCACTCGCTTCCAATTGATTGACAATTCAACTCGAACCCCCAGATTGTCCTCAATTAACTCCCCGCTTAACTTGGCATCGGGTAGTCGCTGCGAACATATCGCTGACGGTTTCAACTGTTCGATTCTTTCAGCAACCGAACTCGCCTCCATTAATGTCAGTTCTTCCAACTGCGCTGACAGCTCATGCACCGCGACTCGATGCTGAGAAACATCACGCCAGACCATGCCACATTTAAACAACAGACTTGTCACGACGGTCGCTGTCGCACAAATAATCACAACAGAAACCAGTATCTCCATCGTTGCAAAGCCTCGCCTGCCGCTTTGCACCGGGGACGAGCAACTTCCGAAAGACGGTTCACAATGAATCGTTTGTTGAGTGTGTTTGTTCATTGACCTTGCCCTTGGATAATAGTGATCAAGGATTGAAAAATCGCAACTCCCAGCCAACCACCCAGAAACATCAACAGAAAATCGCCTAGCCAAATGATCAGTCGAACCCCCGTCAAATCGCGATAGTGCAACCATAATTCCCGCGCACGACTCTTTGCCCGCAGAATCCAAGCCGCACCCTCATTTGAAGAGGCTTTGGCAACCACCTTCGACGCCCTTTGCGAAACAACCCGCTCGTTTGTCAGCGATTCCATGACTCCTGCACCAGCTTCGATCTTTTCGGCAGCAGCGACACGCTTTGATAAGCCAACACCAATTCCATTACTGCTGGCAAATCGAATGGCTGCGTCTGTTGAATTGTCACCCGCTTGAACCACCCAAGCCAAGGAGCGATCTTTACGAGCCCTCTTGGTTAGCACGGGTTGCTGCCAGCGACTGGGGACCCAGCGAGCAAAATAGCTTACCAACAAGTGGCGCTTACAGATCAACAGATACAAACCAACCGCAAAAAAGATCAATGCGAACACAAACCAGAATTGAGTAGCTTTATTGCTGACTTCAATCAAGAGCTGCATCGACGCCGGCATGTCGATCTCAAACTCCTCAAACATAGCTTTGAACTGAGGAATAACAAACAACATCATAAATGTTAAGACGTGAAGCGCGAAAGCGGATCGCAAAAACAAACCTCCAAGCTTGCTAACAATAGTTGTATCTTGAACATGGTTACCCTCCCTGCGACGAATCGTTGGAGCGTTCAGCAACGCTTGGTTCAATGGCTTTTGCAACCCTTGCGACTGCACGTCCGCCATTGCCATCACGACAGACTCAGGCACGACCCCGGGAATTTGATTAAATACACTTTCGATCGGCACCCCCGACCTTAATTCACTCACCACCCGTGGAACATCGCGAGCCGTTGCCGAACGCATCTCGACACGAAGATCCTCCAACAGGTTAGCCGCGTTAAGTTTATGTTCACTCGCCACGGCAAGCATTCGAATGAGCGCTTGCTGATGAATACTGGCCGTTTCCAAAATCTCATCCACCGCAGCAGTGACAAGGAGCTGTTGTTCGACATTTAGTTTTTGGAATTTTTCTGACATGTTTGAGTTTCCCTATACCAAGCCAGAAATGATTGAAAACATAGGTTTGTAGAGTGCTACTACCACAACGCCTACTGTAAACCAAATCAACACGATCATCGCCTTGCTAAACCAAGCCAACCACCAACCTTGCACGACTTGCCCCACCGAACGGTAGTACCTTCCGGTCTCTTCTAAGATCGCAATCTTCGCAGCTCGGTTTTTGAGCGACAATGAATTGTTGATTAACGGATACCCGCTTGGGTCAACCAAATACTTTTGAGCCCCTTTTAAAAACTCTTTACTGCCATTCCTCAACCGACTGCTGTCCGAACACCGTCCGGCAACCTGAATCGCCTCGGCCTCACCAACGCCCGCTGCCAGCAAACTTGCTACATGATTTGCCCAAACCGAAACCTGAATTCGGAACGTACAAAACCGCCGATCAAACCAGCTAAATGAATACGCTTGGCCCCGCTGGCCAATACGCAAAAAAATCAGCAGTACGATTAACAACAGAACCAAGACAACAACTACCCAGCGCCAATTATTCTCGAACCACCCACCTATTCTCAATGTGTATTGGGTAGCCAAAGGCAGTTCGATACCAAATTCTTCATACATCGCTCTGAACTCTGGCAGAATGAAAATACTCCCAAAGACAACCATCGACAACCAAGCAAATAACGCCAACGCCGGATACAAAAACGGCGTCAGGTTGCGTGGCGAAGGCGCGCTCGCTTCAAACTTACAATACCCTTTTCCGATCGCGGCAGTCATCTCCAGCGATGTCAGCGGATCTTCGTTCGACTTTGCCAACAGCGCGTCTAACCATGCGGTACAAAAGCACAACACATCGGGACGTTCCAACACCGCATCGTAACCCTGCGAACCGGCCAGCCAACGGGCAATCGATCGAAGCTGTCTTCGCCGTGGCCCAGACAACGTTCCAGCCAGTGAACGGACTTGCTTTGCCATCACCGACCGAGATCGTTCAATGGACTCCCAGTGGCTTTGGAGCGAATTTGCATAAGGAATTTCTTCAGCTGAATTATTCATGACGGGAGCCCTACCTCCACTAAATCTCGAATCAAACCGATCAAGGGCCCATAAACCAAAAAGCCATAAGCTACCGCCACTCCACCTCCAACAACCGTAAGCACCACCATTGGCACGACCGTCCTCGCCCGTTCGAAGATCATTGCAGCTTTTAAAGACCAATACTGACTGAGTATTTGATAAGTCTCCGCATCCGCTGCCTCGCCTAACGAGTTACTAAGTTCTCGCTGTCCGACTTTATCTAACGCATACAACGTTGCCGTATTCTGAGTGGCTTCGACTAACGGCGCATCTTGCGATGCCAACAAACCCAACGTTCTGGCCGCCCCAGACGCCACTTTTAAACGTACATACTTACGCCCGCCAAACCAGCCCATCAAAAAATTGGTCTTGCCGGTCAGCAATAGCACCACATTAATCACCAACAACACAGCCACGACAACGATCATCGGTATCAGGTAGGGAAATGCGTCCAAGTTAAAGTCCGTCATGCCATGGTACAACTCCATGTCTCGTCGCACTGAACCGTATTCGGGGACGACGTATCGATTGAAACAATACAGCCCGATCCCCGCAGCTAACAGCACTAAACACAAATACCACAGCACTCGTTTGATGATCACTCCAAACTCACGGCTCGCAATCGCTCTTGCCGACAACCCGTCCAACACGGGAACCATCGACCCAAGCTGTTTGTGGATCCCAATCGCTGCTTGATGCCGATCGTCTAAGTTAGCAACATTCTGTTCCGACGCCGCAGCCAACTCGCGAATCGTGGATTCCGATACCGATGCAGCGGATTGCAACAGCGACCTCGAATCAAGCTCGACCGGCACGTTCGCTACACGCGCAGCTTCGATGTCGGCATAGAAAGATTGAAGCGACGGCAGTTCCATGTGTATCCCATTCAGAAGGTTGCTCACTTCATCTTAAAGATGCGGAGATGCAGATGCAAGTTTTTTGC
>CAZKTR010000340.1:0-4102 GCA_964555525.1 uncultured Pirellulaceae bacterium | reverse complement strand
GCGCCAATATTCGTGATCGTCTGATGCAACCGGAACTCCATGATTCGATGATCATCGATGAAGCTGATAGCGTGATGATCGACGAAGCCGTAACCCCGTTGGTCATTAGCGGTGCAGCCAGAGACACCACCGACCCAATTCCTTATATGCTGGCTAAGAAAATTGCTGGTGAATTGGCCAAGGATGAAGATTTCACGATCGAACTACCAGACAAAATTATCGAGCTTGATGAAGATGCGTCGGATCGTTGCCATGATGCGATCGCCAATGAACCGGACTTGAAACTAGAACGCCCTTGGAGAATTTATATCTCCAACGCACTCCGGGCGATCCATGTTTTGCAACGGGATGTTGACTATGTCGTCCAAGAGGGCGAGGTTCGAATCGTCGATCAAAACACCGGTCGGATTTTCGCCGACCGAACATGGCAAGACGGATTGCACCAAGCGGTTGAAGCGAAAGAGGGAGTTGAGCTTAAATCAGCTGACCCGAGCGTTGCAAGAATTACGCGCCAGCGTTATCTACAAATGTACGGGCAACTCGCTGGTTTGACGGGAACGGCACTTGCTGTCGCGGGTGAGTTTCAGTCGGTTTATAAAAGCCCCGTCGTTCAGATTCCGACCAATTTGCCTTCACGACGCCAACTGTTGCCCGCACGTTTTTTTGGCGATCTGGAAGCCAAGCTAAATGCGATCGCCGCTGATGTCGTTCAACGTAGAAGCAACGGGCAACCGGTTTTGGTAGGGACGCGTACCATTGCTGAAAGCATTCAAGTCGCGGATCGTTTGACTGCCGCTGGCGTTGATGCGGTATTACTCAACGGCGTTCAAGATCAAGAAGAAGCGGAGATCGTTGCTGTTGCTGGAGTTGCTGGCACCGTTACGATTGCCACCAACATGGCCGGACGCGGCACCGATATTAAACTCGATGCCAATGCGCTTGAGGCAGGCGGGTTACACGTCGTTGCTTGCTCGCACAACGGTTCCACTCGAATCGATCGTCAGTTGGTCGGCCGTGCTGCTCGACAAGGAAATCCTGGGTCGGCCCAGTTTTTCGTGGCCCCCGAAGACGAGTTGATTGCGACTCATGCTCCCAAATTGGGGCAACGTATTAAGTCCTATGCAAAAAGTAACGGTGAAACTCGCAAGAGCTTCTCCAGTGACATTGCCTCACTCCAAGGGCAAATCGAACATAAACAATACATGGTTCGTCAGGCGATGGTGCGCCAAGATCACTGGATGGACTTGGTGCGAGCGAGCATCGAAGGATAACAACACTAAAAATTGCTTCAGTTCCCGCCCCACTCCTTATGAAACTCTTTTTACTCAACCGACGTAGACTTATCATGATTAAATCCTTGACCGCACTTGCGGTGTTGGTGTTGCTCCCGACACTGGCATTTGCGCAGCATTCGCACACTGGACGAGTAACACGTAGTTTTACCGAGCCGATTCAACGAAGTGTTGTGGCGAGTACTGAATCCGGTGTCATCCAAGACGCTCGCGTTCGTGAAGGCGATCGGGTGAAAGCGGGTGACGAACTGGCCGCTTTGAACCGCGATGTCCTGTTGCAAGAGAAACGTTTGGCTCAGGCACGCGTTGAATCGACCGCGACCCGCGATGCAGCCATGTCACGAGTGCAAATGGTAGGCGGACAGAAGGGAAAACTCGAAGCACTAATCGGCGGCGGTCATGTTAACCCGTTCGAAGTTGAACAAAAAACCAACGAGTACGAAAACGCCGTCGCAGAACTGAAGATTGCTGAAGACGAACTGAAGCTTAACCAAATTGAAGTAGATCGTATTCAAGCTCAGATCCGACAACGAATTATTGTTAGCCCAATTGATGGCGTGGTCTCCGAAATTCACAAGCAGTTGGGAGAGCACGTTTCTAACAATGAGCCACAGTACGCTACGGTCGTCCGCGTCGATCAACTAAAGGTTCGTTTTTATCATGATGCAGAGACGTTGGCGAATGTTCCTGTAGGTAGTGAAATACATGTGTTGATTGGCGAGGCTCGGACACGCACACCTGCCAAAGTAATGTTTGTTTCACCGATCATCGATCCCGACAGTGGCACAGGTCGGATGGATGTTGTGATTGAAAACCAAGATCGGAAAATCACCAGTGGTACCGTGTGTTATTGGGATGAATCACAGCAAAGCCGTGGTAAGCGTACCGCCCGCAGCAACGACTCCCAACTCATGTTGAAGAGGCAAGGACGATGAGCACACCCAATGCAAACAATGAGTCGACGAGTTCTATTCGTGTCGATCGACCGGTGCCGATGCACTCCAAAGTTAAACCTCAGGGTAATAATAGATCCGCTGTGGTCAATACAGCTCTGGCTGCTGAACTGTTAAAGATAACTGCTTCGGATTTAAACGAGTCCGCTGCGCGAGAAGGCTATCGAAAGCTATTGATGATTTCGGCCGGTGGACTGGGGATATGCCATCTGACAAAGTCCGGTAGCCAATGGCGGTTGATGAACGAAGGCAAAACCGGGCGAGCACCTAAGGTTACGGATCTCGAGTCGTTACAAGAGATTTGCGATCAAGTCTACTCTGGCGGCAAGCCTCAGGTTACTTCGATGGAATGCTTGGATTCGTTGAACGGAATTCTCGCACCCGTCGCAGTGCCTGGGCAAGATGCTGAGTTGTTATTGTTGGTTGTAAAGCGTAGCAGCAACACACAAGTTGTGTTGAAGTCTGTCCAGCAAGTCGTCATTGCAATGAAGCTTTGGCTCGGTCGTAAATCGGCGGCCGAAGCGAATTGGCAAGTTGCTTCGTTGGCGTCGATCATTGAACTGGTTGGGAAGATCGAAACGAGTGCCACCGTCAATGCCGCTGCCGAAGAGATCGTCAACGCTACGTTGCGTCGATCGGGAGCTAGCGTCGCGGCGATCGCTTTTCGAAAGAAAGGCGACTTAAAGCTCACCGCCGTTTCGGGAGTTCAAAAGTTAGACCGCAGTTCACAGATTAGCCGTGACTATTTGCAGGCTTTGACCGAGTCATCGGTTCGTGAACAACAAGGGATCTATCCGCCGTTGGATGTCAACAACGATCACCTGCTGAACGCTCATCAGCAAGCATTGGTGACGCTGCAAGAACAAGCCATGCTCAGTCAGCCGTTGGTCACTTCCGACGGAGACGAAGTCGGTGCATGGTGTTTTGCTGGGATGCAAGAAACTATCCATCATCCCGGTTTGTCGCGGTTTGTTGCGGCGGCGAGTCCGCATGTGGCGGATGCGATTCAGATCTTGCGACGGGCCGAAAAGTCCCGTTTGTCCCGAGTCACGACTATTATCAAAAAGAAAACCTCGATCCTGACTCGTTGGATCGTTCCGCTAGGAATTTTGACACTGGTGCTGGCCATGTGGATTCCGGTAACCTACCGAGTGAGGTGCAACGCGGTAATCGAACCGGCCACCCGTCGATTCGCGGTAGCTCCGTTTGATGGGTTGGTTTTGATGGGGTTTGCCGAACCAGGAGATCTGGTCAAACAAGGCGAAGTGCTGGCTGAGATCGATGGTCGCACCATTCGTTGGGAACTTTCGGGAGTCACGGCTGAGCGACGACAGTCGTTGCGGCAGCGTCAGATTGAATTGGCCGATCGCAATATTCCAAAGGCGTTTTTGGCTGAGTTGGAAAACGAACGTTTGACGGCCGAAGAAAGCGTTTTGAAATTTAAACGCGAAAACTTGCAAGTCAGAAGTCCGGTCGATGGTGTTGTGTTGAGTGGGTCATTGGAGCGATCCGAAGCGGCATCGGTGAAGACCGGGCAAGTTTTGTTTGAGATCGGGCAAATGAATCCGATCAAAGTTCAATTGGCGGTTCCCGCCGAAGATATTGCTCAGGTTAGCGTTGGGGATCCGGTCACGATTTGGATCGACGGTCAGGAAGAGGAACCGATCAAGGCAACGATCGCTCGGATTCAACCGCGTTCAGAAATCCGCGACGCACGGAATGTGTTTGTGGCTGAAATCGAAGTCGACAATGAGTCGGAGCGATTCCGGCCGGGAATGAAAGGTAGCGTGCGCATCGACGGTCGGAAACGAACGCTCGGCTGGACGTTGTTTCACAAGCCGATCAACTACATGCGAT
>CAZKTR010000339.1:0-4102 GCA_964555525.1 uncultured Pirellulaceae bacterium | reverse complement strand
GGCAGCCAAAGAACCCGGCTTCACGAACCGCAGCGACGGTCCCAGAAATGGCGATGTCCGCGCCGAGGTTTCCGCCAAAGTTCACGCCGGATAACACCCAGTCAAAATTGACGCTCAATTGTGAAATGGCCACCCGAGCACAATCGGCGGGCGTGCCAGTTAGCGAGTATGATTGCGGACCTTTTTCAGCCAGCGTCATCGGGACTTCGAATGTCAATTGATGACTAATGCCAGAAACCGGTTTATCGGGTGCCACGACCCAAGTGTTTCCAAATTCACTGGCCACCGATTCAAGTATACGAATGCCGGGTGAGCCCCAGCCGTCGTCATTGGTTATCAAAATATTCATATGCTTATGATACCGTCTTTGGTTGACTTGGTGTGTTTGTGGGGCCGCATTTTAGACAGTGCTTCAAACACACCATAAAAAATTAACGCAAAGCCGCAAAGACGCTAAGGCGCAAAGAGTCATTCGCAAACGCTCTTTGCGTCCTTGCGCCTTTGCGGCTTTGCGTTAAATTCATTTGCACCCCAAAATCGCCCTGTGTCGCCTTTGGCTCCCGAAACATAACAAAGGCCGTTACGTTATTTGCTGCGGAACATTACACTGTGGGCCGACTGTCTTGCCACCCAAAATCCATCTTTCTAACGGTAACCAACTCATGATGTCGCTCGATTGGACCTGCCAACAATTTTCGGCAGGAATTTTCAACCACACACTACTGGCCGATGCCCGATTCTCTCCGGCCATCCTGTGGGCGTTGCTGGGCTTGTGGATCGTCGCGTTAATCCTTTTTCGAATTCAATCGGCCACTCTATTTGCTGTCGGATTGATTGCATCGTTGGCCATCGTCCACCACGACTTTTGGAACTGGGGAGTGACTGAGCGATCCATCGGCGGATTGCCGCAAGGGTTTGTGTTCCATGTTGGTCTGTCAGTCGTCGCCGCGTTTTTGTGGTGGATCGTAACACTAATCGCCTGGCCCAAGGACGAATGGGCCGACGACAACGAAATCAATCAAGCCAAATCACAAACGGACGAAGCGACCGACACGGGAGCTCAAGCCTAATGAACGACGGACAAACTAAACTCGTCATCCTAGCCGGCTATCTATTACTGCTGGTGCTGCTTGGCGTCGCTGCAAACAAACTGCTGCGTGGAACCAAGAAAGATTACTTATTGGCCAGTCATACGATCGGGCCGGTCCTGTTGTTGCTGTCGATGTTCGGCACCACGATGACAGCCTTTGCGATCGTGGGATCCTCGGGTAAAGCTTTCCAACTGGGCACGGGGGTTTATGGCATGCTGGCTTCGGGCAGCGGCATTGTTCACTCGCTTTGTTTTTACTTGGTCGGATTGCGGCTCTACCGCTACGGTCGCAAATACGGTTATTCGACACAGATCGAATTTTTTCGCGATCGCATCGAAAGCAATTTTGTCGGCCTGTTGATGTTTCCGATTTTGATTGGGTTGATCATCCCTTACCTCATGATCGGTGTGATCGGCGGCGGACTGGTGATATCGAGCGCTACCGTAGGAGCATTCCCTGGTTGGGGCGCCAACGGAGCGGTCCCGACATGGCTGGGAGCATTGACGATTTGCTTGGTGGTGCTGAGCTACGTTTTTCTGGGGGGGATGCGCGGGACAACTTGGGCCAACGCGTTTCAAACGATTGTGTTCATGGCGTTAGGTGGGATTGCGTTTTATATGTTGTCAGAAAAACTCGGCGGCCAAGCGACGTTCTGGGAAAACTTCACTCATTTGAATTCGCAGATTCCCGATGATGCTGTCAGTCGAGCCAAAGTTTCGCAAACGACTTTCTTTAGCTTCATGCTCATCCCGTTGTCGGTGGCGATGTTCCCGCACTTGTTCCAACACTGGCTTACGGCAAAGAGTTCCAACACTTTTAAACTGCCAGTTGTGATGCATCCCATTTTTATCATGATCGTGTGGGTGCCCTGCGTGTTGATTGGCTGTTGGGCGATGAACGAGTTCACGATCGGTGAAGCAGTCGCGGGCAAGATCTCGCTTAAATCGCCGAACCAAGTGATGCCCGTGATGGTCAATCAATTCATCGGCCCGGTAACCGGCGGCTTTTTGTCGGCTGGGATTTTGGCGGCGATCATGTCGTCTCTGGACAGCCAGTTTTTGTGTATCGGTTCAATGTTCACCAACGACCTAGTTGGCAGTCTGCGAAAAGAAAAACTGAGCGACCGCAGTGAAATTTGGTTGGCGCGCGGATTCATTGTCGCGATCGTGGCGGTGACTTACTGGTTGTGCTTTGCGTCTGGATTTGGAGCGAGCGTATTTGGGATGGCGATCTGGTGCTTCAGTGGTTTCGCGGGGATGTTCCCGATCGTGGTCGCCGCGATTTACTGGAAACGCCTGTCCGCCGCGGGTGTGATAGCCGGACTGCTAACCAACATCGGTAGCTGGCTGTACTTTTTTAGAGCAGCCGATTGGGGCGCCAACCACAAGTTTGAAATTGAAATTGGCGGAATCCCCTTCATGCCCGTGGTAGCGATTTTTCTGTGCTCAACCGTCGCGATGATAGTGACCACATTGATAACTTGCCCGCCCAGCAAAAGAACGTTGGACAAATTTTTTGACTGAACCGACTTAATGGTTGGCAGTTGATAAGACGGCTCTTCAATCCTGAAGTCTAGCGACATCAACTACGCCATTTGGCTAACTCGTTTTTCTACTTTCACTTGTAATTTCACCACAGCGACTTGATGTCTTCACGACGCAGAAAAAAATTCACTAGCGCCGATTCAGAAAAACACTTTGTGGATATGGCTTGCTGGCTGGCGATGGAGTCGCAGGCCGAAGTCAAACGGATGGAAGAACGTCGCCGGAAGCGCAACGAAGCTGACGCTGAAAAATCCGGCGAAACCATTTTGGATCTCGCGGTCACGGATCACGTAATCGGTTTGGGCGGTCACAAGCTGGTCACCTTCCAACGCCGCAAACAAAATCTCGCCATGCCTTGGCACCGTCTCCGCGTCGGTTCGCCGGTCGTCGTTTCGTCTTTTCCGATCAAAGGCTCCTCCGAATCTGGCGTGGTCAGTGCCAAGCGAAAAAACAGTTTGCAGATCGCAATGAATCGTTGGCCGGAATCAGAGGCGTTCCGAGTCGACTTGGCCGCCGACGAGGTTACTCGGCAACGACAACTCCGAGCGATCACCAACACCAAAGACGCCAAGGGACGACTCGGCAAACTCCGCGACATCTTGATGGGCGAACGAGAACCTGATTTCTCCAATGCTGCTTTTGATCTCGACTTCCGTACCAATCTTAACGACGCTCAACAACGCGCCGTTGAATTCGCTTTGTCCGCCGAAGACATCGCAGTGATTCACGGTCCACCAGGAACTGGCAAAACGACCACGGTCGTTGAACTGATCTGCCAAGCCATTGAACTTGGTGATCGTGTTTTCGCTTGTGCTCCCAGCAACACGGCCGTCGATAACTTATTGGAGAAGTTGGTCGAAATGGGACAACGGGTGGTCCGCCTCGGCCATCCGGCTCGAGTTTCCGAACAACTGCGAAGCTATACTCTAGACGGCATGGTCGAAAGCGACGAAAACTCCGTAATCGCCAATGAAATGCGACGCGAAGCGGAACAGCTTTTCCGTAAAGCAGAACGGTGGACGCGAGCCAAACCCGGCAGAGACCACCGTAGCGAACTCCGGAAAGAAGCCAAACAACTTTTGTACGGCGCGAAGTTGCTCGAACGACAAGCCATCGAAGCGGTCTTAGATCAAGCCGATGTGATTTGCGCGACGACGACTTTCAACGAAGACCTAATTGGTGACCGGCGATTCGATACCGCGGTAATTGATGAGGCTTGTCAGAGTACCGAACCCGGTTGTTGGGTGCCGTTGCGTTTTTGCCATCGAGTGATTTTGGCCGGCGATCATATGCAATTGCCTCCCACGGTACTGTCCAAAGAAGCCGCTGATCAAGGCTTTGCCAAGAGCATGATGGAGCGGCAGATCGAACTCTGGGGCGATGATATTACTCGGCGTTTAGACGTTCAATATCGCATGAACCGCGCGATCATGGATTTTTCGTCCGAGCAATTTTACGATGGCGATT
>CAZKTR010000338.1:0-4105 GCA_964555525.1 uncultured Pirellulaceae bacterium | reverse complement strand
TTTCCCAGACTTTCTGCACACGCGGTTTCTCACAATAGCCAGATTGAAAATGCTGGCCGCTAGCAGGCGATACCCAAGGCCGGCTTGACATGCTGTCGAAGTGCTAATAGAACTGCACATGCTAACGAGTCAGCACATGGAGCAGAAATGAAGAACCAAAAAATCCCTCTCGAATTGGGCAAACGGGAGCGACAGATTGTCGAGACGGTCATCAAACTTGAAGAAGCGTCCGTTTCAGAAGTCCGAAAAAATCTGGCAGAACCGCCGAGCTATTCGGCTGTTCGAGCAATGCTTGGCTTGTTGGTAGATAAGAAATGGCTGAAGTATCGACGGGATGGTAAACGCTACCTCTATCGGCCTGCTCGAAGTTTGGAAAAGTCTCGTCGAACAGCGATCAACCGATTGGTTGATACGTTTTTTGGCGGTTCGACGTCTGACACGTTTGCGGCATTACTGGATTCTTCCGCTCAGAATCTTTCGGACGACGAATTAAAACGGATGATGGATATGATCAAATTAGCACGGAAGGAAAAACAATGATTGATACATGGTTAGTTGTCTTGATTGCCGGCAGCACAGTAGTCCTGTTGACCGCCGAGGTCGTGGTTCGAATGCTAGTTAGAAGTTCAGCAGCGACTCGGTTTTCCATTAGGCAAATCGCGGTCTGCTCGTTGCTGTTGTTTCCAGTTGGTTTTCTCCTCTTACCTGAAGTGCCACTTGGCTTTACTGGCTTAGGTTCAAGTGGCGAGACGGAATCAGCCTTGCCTTTAAAGCTCCCTGGCGATCAATCAAGGCAATCAATCAATTTCCCCTCTTTGGACAAGTCTGTCAGCTCTACTTCACTCCAGATCAGTCCGGCCCCGCGAGGGCAACTGCCTGTGGGAGAAAAAACTGCTTCAACCGCAAAGCCGGTGGTTGTCGCTCGCCCGAGCCATCCTGCAGTTCCCCGAGAATTTCGATTCTCAGTATCGATGATTGCGGTGACGATTTGGCTCGCGGTCGCGTTGGCTTTTTTGACTCGGACGCTACTTGCACATTTCCGAGCGGAATTCGCTGCCGACCCAAACATCGAACCGATCGTTCCCGATGGCAACCAATGGTTGCCGGCTTGGGTTGGGGCCTTTTATTCTCCACGGCATGCGGTTCCGGTCACGGTTGGTTTCTGCCGTCGGCGTATTATCTTGCCGTTGGCAGCCAAGGAATGGCCCGCCGATCAACGAAGGATGGTGTTGAAGCACGAACTAGCACATGTGGTCAGGCGAGACGTGTTGTGGCAGCTGATCACTTCAATTACGACCAGTTGTTTCTGGTTTCAACCTTTGGTGTGGCGAGCCGATCGGCGATTAAGACTTGAACGAGAACGCGCGTGCGACGATCAAGTCCTCGCCAGCGGAGAAGTCGCGGAAGACTATGCGACTGTTTTAGTTAGTCTAGCGGCGTTTTTTTCAGGACGAACCACGTATCCAGCAGGAGTGATTTCAATGGCCAAAAAGCCAATCGAACAGCGTCTGAAAACGATTCTTTCGCCGTCTACCAACCGAGCGTCGGCAACGAAATGGCTCAGCATTTTAACCACGGCGATTGCCTTGATGTTGGTCGTTGCAGTTTGTTCGGTCCGCCCATTTGCGCCAATTGCGGCGGCCACCCCAGCCACGGAGTCATTCCAATCAAGCACTGAAGGCCCGCAACTCGATGACGACCATTTCCCCAGTCGCTTGACTGGTTTGGTCGTTGACGAGAATGATCAACCGGTTGCTGGTGCGCGTGTCAAGCTTACTGCCACACCGCGAACCATGAATGAGCTAGGCAAGGCGTGGCACAAGCAAGGCACGGTCGATTTGCCAGTCGTCGTCAGCGACGACTCGGGCAAGTTTGTGATAGATGTCGGTAAACTTTCTACTGACAAAGACTTCCTGGCCATTCAAGGGGCCGTGAATGCCAAAGACCGGCCTACAGTATCAATCTATATAAATCTGCTAAAAGGTTCCAAGTCAAGTTTTGCATTTCAAACGTTACGTTTCCAACCTGGGAAAACGATCGTAGGCCGCGTCGTTCCGCCAGCTGGCAGTGAAGGCGCTAGGTTGGTCAATCCTGTGATTACCGTTAGTTCAGGATTCATGGCAGGACCGTGGCGAGCAACGGTTGATTGCGAGATTGATGGGCGTTTTTCTGTGATCGTGCCAACCGACGTGGCTGTCTCCATTCAAGCTGCAGCTGACAATTTTGCGGGCACTGGTTTTGAGGTGTTGCCTCAGGCTAGAGACTTGCAGGACATCCAATTGTTGGAGGGAACAACCATAACAGGCAAAGTGCTCGATCGCGACAGACGTCCAGTCGCAGGCGTGTACGTAGTCTCTGAAACGGATGCTGATTTAGAGCTTTCCTTTGACCGCGGCTCAGTCGGTCCGCAGCGGTTTTTTAGACGTTGCAAAACCAATGCAAATGGCGAGTACCAACTGAAACCGCAAGCGGGGAAAATACGCGTTTCACTCAGCTCACAAGTTTTTAATCGTTCTTCGCAAACGCTTTCGGTCTCCGAACGAAAACCGCCGGTTGTTGTGCCACTACTTGTTGATCTAGCAGGATCCGAATTGACTCGAACGATCGACTTAACGGAAGCCAAAACGGTCCAAGCCAGCGGTGCGATTCGTTGGCCAGATGGTTCACCCGTTGTCGGAATTGATGTTGACGTCCAGATGATGGTTGGCCGCTATAGCACTAGCGTGTTTAGAACCAAAACCGACGATAACGGAAAATATGTGGCTTCAATCCCTGAAAACAATCCATCGTTTATTAATGTGTATGGAACCTATGACTTAGCGAAGCAGGGGTTTTACCTCAATCCGGAAACAAACTCCAGCAAAGTTACTCAAAAAAGTAGTGGAAGCCTGATGTTGGCACCGCTAACGGAAGACGTGACAGGATTGGACTGGAAACTGTCGAAACCCGACACGACTCCGACCCCACAGAGGCCTCCTGCAATGCGGGAATTAGAAGACCTGCTTGCCGCTCAACACGACGACAGGGCTAAAGGTGAGATTCGAATCGCCGGAGCGGTCGACGAGGAGGAAAAGAAACAACTAACCGAGCGATTCGCAAAAAAGAGCAAAACTAACGCAGCCAAAATAGTTGCTTTCGAAGCAAAGCATCGCGGTGAGTTCGCGGGCGCGGTTGCGTTGGCCAGCTATATCGATCTAGGGCAACCAGAGCAATTGGACGCGTTCACTGCTAATTATCTTGAGAGCCCCAATGCAGATGTGGTGATCGCTGAAATTGAAGACATCGTTACGGATGTCAGAAGCCATACAGGAGCCCGTAAATTACTAAAAACGTTTTCCGAAGCTAGTCCACACCCCTCGGTTCAAGCTGCCTCTTTGTATAAAGAAGCAGAATTGATCGCTTTTCGCTTACAAATAAAAGAATATTATAAGCAACCTGAATGGCTCCGCCCTCTATTTCCGGAACAAATATCAAAAGATGAACTCAAGCACTACAAACAAATGCACGCCGAAATTCTGGCTGGCAATGAGGAGCAATTGCTTGCTGACTTTGACAAAATCCTCCAAACCCTGAAGGATAATTTTCCTGAGCACGTTAACACGATCGGTGACCATCGTCGGACGGATGCGGCGTCGGAAACGTACGCCAATCTACTGCAGGCGATTCGTTTCCCGCTGGCGAACATTAGGTCTGGCCAGCCACTCCCTCGTTTGACCGGCCGTGACGTGCACGGTGTCGACTTTGACAGCGAGCGTTTGAAGGGAAAGGCGGTTCTACTGTTTTTCGCTTCAAAGCAAACTATCGATTGGATGGATTTCAACAAGCTAAAGGAGCTGAAAAAACGCTACGCAGGACGACCGTTCGAAATTGTCAGCGTGATGGTTGATGAGAAATTGGAAGACGCTAAGTCAGTTGTAGACACTGGCATTATTTCTTGGTCAACACTGTACGACGCCGACCAACAGTTAATGGAAAAATGGCGGCTTGGTAAATGTCAAGAAACCCTATTAGTCGACCACCAAGGAATCATTCACCGCCGAGCCTATGCCGGAATGGAACTAGACCAAACTATTGACCAGCTTGTGAAAAATGCGGAGAGCAAATA
>CAZKTR010000337.1:0-4109 GCA_964555525.1 uncultured Pirellulaceae bacterium | reverse complement strand
GTTTTGGCATCCAAGATCATTACTTTCTGATCTTTGGGTTTGACTTCGAATAGATCTTCGCCACTAGGTGATTTCGCTTTGAGCGTTTTGCCTTTGAAGGAAAACGCGGCGACTTCTTTTTCGTCGCTGCCGTAGAGTTTGCAGCTTGATTCGGCCTCCTTTTTAAACCAAAACAAATTCTCCCCTTCGCCAACTCGTAGCCGGGTCTTGCCACGACGGATCTCAGCGGGCATTAGTTGGTCTTGAGTTTGCTTAGTCTGTTCGGCTTCAACTTGAGCCTCGGCTTGCAACGGTTCTTCAGCCGTGACGGTTTGGGCAAACCCGATTTGCGGCACGGTGATTAAAGCAATGCTTGCCAGCATCAGCAGGAATGGTAAACGCTTCATTTGAGTGTATCCGTGAGTTGAACCAGTGGTAAAGGGTGTGGAATGTTATTGCTGGAGGCAGGTTTTTGTTGTTGTAAAGATTTTTTTCCGGTGCCGGTGATTGGCGCAAGGGATACTAATCGCTGATCGACTAGTTTATTTTCTTTCGTGTATTGATCGCAATGGGCACAAATGGACAAACGTTTGCGGAGCATTTGGCTGCGGAACCGCTCGTATTGTTCGCCTTGGAAAATTTCGGTCAGCGTTTGTGTTTTGACGTTACCCAAGGATCCCATTCGGCCCCGCGTCATGCAGCAAGCGTAGACTTCGCCGTCATGACTGACAAAGCAGTGCAACCAAGGTGCATAGCATGGTTTGGCTTTGTAGTAGCCGTGCGCGTAACGTCCCAGCGTAGACATTTCTAAATCGGGAGTTGCCAATCCGAATGGAAAAATTCGACCCGCATTGATCGGCATGCCGTACTTCTTGCGAATCGCGAGGCATCTAGGCGCAATCTCTTGGTTGTAATGTTGTATTTCCGCTACCGTCGGTCGAATCACATTTTTTCCGTCGACTGGCATTGGTACGATATCAATGACTCCCAGCTGACCACCTAGCTCGATTAGTTCTGGCAGTTGTTCAAAGTTCTGTTGAGAGACAACTGTGTTCACGCGGATTTTGAGTTTTGTTTTGTTGCGTTGGATTTCTCGCTGCAGTGTGGTGATTGCAGAAAACGTTTTTTTGAAAGCCCCTTTGACGCCACGGATCTTGTCATGGGTTTTCGAATCAGTGCCATCCAGCGAGAAGCTGGCAGCTCGCAAGCCGGCATTAATCCACTCTTTCGCACGGCGTTTTGTCATCGTGGTGCCGTTACTAGTCAAGTTTACTCTTAGCCCTAAATCGGCGGCGAACCGGATATACTCGTTGAGGCTTGGATGCAATGTCGCTTCACCACCGCTGAAGTGCACTTTCTTGCAGCCCAATTGGACGGAGTGTTGTAAAAGTGAAAATACGGTCTCGTCGTCTAGGCGTTGCTTGGCGATCTGCCAGTAGCGACACATCTCGCACCGCAAGTTGCAGTTGGAGATGATTTTAACTTTGATCGAGCGCAGCAAATTTGCAGCCGCGTTGCCCGCGACTTGTTGTTGCAAACTAAGCAAGTTTGCCCGATTATCTAAAGCGTCGTCAAGGTTGTACATGCTAACTCTGGCTACCCGTTTTGATGCTTTGTAAACCTGCAAACGTTAGCCGAAATAGGTTCAAAGAAAATGTGCCAAGGGTATCTTGGAATGGTTGGCGAGGGGGGGTGCCGTGCATATAAGTGCGGGTTACGGTGCTCGTAAGCGACTGAACGATCGCTCGACCGTCTCGAACCTGAACGGAAGGTTCTGGCGCGATCATGCCGTCAAAAAAATCATGGGCTTGTTTTTGCAGGCGGATCGCGTGTGGTAAGGCAGCAAGGTCCATGTACCTGTCCGCCGCCGGTAACAGCATGATGCTGTATTTTTCTCTTAGCGATTCGGAGATCTTGGTCCCGCGTTTTTTGGTTTTGGATTTTCTTTTGATGACTTGAGAGATTCGAACACGGAATTTAGTGCCTTCCATGAGGCAACCGCTGAGCTCAAACCATAAAATTTCGTACTTGTTTCGTTTGACGGCGCTGAAGACTCCGCCACCTTCGGACGATTTTTCGTACTGCGAGTTGGAATAATCGTTGAAGTCAATTTTAACATTGACGGGCTGACCGGGAGGAATGTCAGCTTTTAGTTTTTCCAATATGTTGATCGGTGCTAAATAAAAACGGTCTTGTACGTCGTAATTGGATAGTCCGCTTCGTTTGGAGTATTGGGTGATGCCATAAATCAATGCCGGAATTGCAATGATTGCAGTAGCGCCCAGCGTAGGGATCGCTAAAAACAGAAAGACGGCGGCTGCAAAAAGTGAGATGCCGCCTTTAGTTGCGAGGCTGCTTCGGAGTTGCTCCGTGTTTTTGTCAAGTTGCCCCAGCGCCCTCAGTTCAGTAATCACTTGGTCACAGTCCTTGCTTGCGGTGTAAGTCGACGTTTGATCCAATTGTTGTTTGAGCGCCGCTTCCAATCGTTCGACGTGTGGATTTCCATTGATTGACGATGGAGACAAGTTTGTTTCTATATCGAGAGCGTTCAAGGGACCGTCCTGCTAGGCATGGGGCGAAAGTGAGCTTGTTTGGGTTTCGCCTTGGTGTGCTCGCTAGAGTATTTGGTTTACAACTAAAATAAAAATCGTTTCGCTTAGCCGTTTACTGCTGGCGAATCATACACTTCAAGTTTATCAAAATTGATTTTTCGAAACCTCGCTTAAAAACAAATTGTTTGAGAAAACTAACATTCTTTATACGACTTTTGACGAGGTCCCCGCTCCCAAAGGAGCCAGCACGCACGTTTTGGCTTTTGTGAAGCGTTTGGGGGAGGTCTTTGGCAACGTTGCGCTGGTCACGCCAGCTGCAGCCGACGGCGATGCTGAAGTCATCCTGCCAGGAGTGACCCAGTTACGATTGGGAGTCCCGGGTTCGAATCCTATCGAGCGTGCGAGAATCTTTCGAGAGAAATTAAAGCGAGTGCTGCGGCAGCAACTGTTTCACGTCGCGCATTTTCGTAGCCCGCTAGAAGGTATACCTGTAATCGACCGGAAAAATCACCGAGGGGCGAGATTGATTTACGAGGTCAATGGATTTCCGTCGGTCGAAATGCCTTACCACTATCCCGCTCTCGGGGCTCGGTTGATTCGCAAGCTTCGCTCGATGGAGCGAGCATGCTTAGAATCCGCCGACCAGGTCGTGACGGTCTCGCAAGTTAACCATGATGCAATCGTTGACCGAATGAGTGATTCTCAGTTGGCGGTTGCCGATAAGATTTCAATCATTCCCAACGGTGTCGATACGGAGGCCTTTTGGTTCAAGGCGCCGGACCTGAATCGTCGAACTGGTAGTTTGCAATTGGTGTACGTTGGCACTGTTTCGCCATGGCAAGGCATTCATGTTTTGTTGGAGGCGGTGGAACTGATTAACAAAGACGTCGCTTGCCAACTCACGATCGTCGGCAAGCAGAACCGCCGTCGCAACCGAGAGCTTGGCAGGGTGATTGAGCGTCTTGAGTTGGCTGACAAAGTTCGTTTTGTGACTGCCGAGACACCCGAACAAGTTTGCGAGCAATTGCACGCTGCCGATATCTCCGTTGCTCCCTTGATGAAGACCTCGCGAAATTGCTCGCAAGGATGTTGCCCGCTTAAAATCATCGAAGCGATGGCCAGTGGTTGCCCGCTGATTGCATCTGGTTTGCCAGTCGTTGATGAACTTGCCGATCCCGCGAAGCATTATTGGCGGTGTAAACCAGGTGACGCTAGAAACTTGAAAAACGTTGTTTTGAAAGTTTTGGACCAACCTGCTGAAGCCAAAATACGATCGACCGCTGCCCGTAAGCATGTGGTCGATCAATTAACGTGGGATCACGCAACCGATCGGCTGATTGAAGTTTACAACCGTTTATTAGAGTTGCCGTCCTCCCATTGATACGACAGTGCCACTAAGGCTATCAACAATATGAAAAGAATTCTCTTTGTCACTCAGAGCTATGCTCCAAATATCGGTGGTCTCGCAACAAGCGGCACTCGTATTTCCAACACATTGGCTCAGCTTGGGCATGAAGTCCATGTGCTGGCCTTCACGGGTGAGATTGATTCAGGAGATGTTGAAACTGAGCATGCGAC
>CAZKTR010000336.1:0-4110 GCA_964555525.1 uncultured Pirellulaceae bacterium | reverse complement strand
TGAGCTGTAAATGTCAGCGCATCAATATTTAACTCTCCGAAATCAACAGGAATCTTGCCAATCGCTTGAACCGCGTCGGTGTGTATCAGCGCGTTGGCCTTGCGACACAGTTCAGCAGCTCGTTGTACCGGTTGGATGACACCCGTTTCATTGTTTGCCAACATAATGCTAACCAGAGCGGTTGGTTTAACCAATAACTTGGCCAACGATTCCAAACAAATCACGCCTTGAGAATCGACAGGGATTTGAATCACATCAAATCCTTCACCCGCTAGTTTTTTCCCAGCCGTAGCGATGGCAGGATGCTCGATCGCTGAGATTAAGACTTGCACTGGTTGGTCAGTAGCCGTCAGACCGGAATCTATCAATCTTTGTCGCCCCACAGAAGACAAACCGAATAAAGCTAGGTTGTCGCTTTCGGTCCCCCCGCTGGTAAACACCAATTGGTCGGTCGCCATACCGGTGACACATCCGCCAAGTAACTCAACGATTTGCCGACGATGCTGTTCTAGTACCCGCCGCGAGCTTTGTCCGAGTCGATGTTGGCTGGCTGGATTCACGTGACCAACAGCAAAACACTCAGTCATCTTAGCAGCTACATCAGCGTCCAAAGGTGAGGTCGAATTGTGATCGAGGTAAATCAATCGAAAGTACTGTGATTAGAAAAAGAATGGCCCCGACGAGATTGGTGGGCTCGGGCGATTTATAAAAAACAACTATTCAGGCATGGCTTCGAGCACAGGAGTGTCGCCGTTGGCTATCAAATCATCAACGCGCTTCAACAACACTCTCGCTTCACCGGTCGACTCATGCTTGATCGACTTAGAAATTCGAATCTTAGCAGATTCTAAATCGTTGTTTTCAAAGTCAAATTTACCCATCTTTAGATAAGCTTTAGCGACTTCTTGTTTTAAATCAGCTTGAAACTTTTTTGGCTTAGAGACATCCGCATCAAGCACAAAAGAAAATACGTCACCGACTACTAAATACATTTCATCCCGAGCCATCTCGGCGATAAAAGGCCATAAAACCTTGGCTAATTTAGGGTTTTCTGAATTCCAAGCCGTCCAAGTGTTTTCGCCGGTTTCATTTTGCAAGCTTAAAAAATCGATCAAAAAACGAGCGTCAGAATCAACAGAGGCTCCACCGAAGTAGTTTCCATTGTCGTGAATCAAATGCCAAGTCTTTTCTTTTTTGTAAACCGGCTTGACGAGCTTGTCAGCTACCAAGTTTGGTAGCCAACCACCAGAATCCTTCGAAAAAGTTCGACCACTAAGGACGGTTTCAGTGATCGGCTCGTAACGGTAAGTGAAATACCGAGCGGAGAAATCGTCAGGAGAAAACTCTTTTCCAGAGTAACGACATCCGTACGTCAAATACAAATAGCCAAAAAATACGAGCAATACTAAAGCGATGACGGAAAATATAGCTAGGTATTTACCCATGTTGATCTAACACTTTGTCTTTTGCGTTAATAGTTGTAGTAAGCAAGATAACTAGGAGGCGTCGGGTTGTCTTCGACGTTCGAAATAACTTGGAAAGCAAATCCAATCGGAGATCGGTTTAAATCACTATCGCGGAAATTGTAGAGTGAACCACCCCAACGTTCACCAACAGCCAGTAAATCAAACCGACTAAACCGCTGTTGTTTGCGATCAAAAGCGACAGCACCACTCCACACCAAATCATTCCCGATATTCTTGGTAACTCGGAAGCCCGTATACGGATTGGTTTTTTTCGAAGGGGGTTGGTTCGCCGAAGATCGACCGTAGACAACAAACTTAATCGAGTCGTCTGTGACTTTCATTACCTTTAGTCCAACATTATTAATTTTGATTTGATCTTCATTAAAAGGATTTGTTTGGCCACGGACCGAGTCGATCATATGAAAGCGAACCAACCGTTCAGCAACGACCTTTGGCATCGGAATAAGTTGACCTTTAGTCGGATTATCGGGAACCATCGCCAACATTTCTTCTCGTTTAATCCAAACATGGTCAACATTATTTGCCGCTAAATCGGTGGGTTTAGCTTTGGCGTCTCGCGGTAAATCACGAGTCATCGAGCGCAAGTACAAACCGTCAGTGGGAGGCGATTTAGAAAATTTAGGGTCTGTAGCGACAGACTGCTTGAATCTCGGCGAACGCTCCGCTGGAGTGGTTTTTTGCCAAATCCGAATCGCATCGGCTAGTAACCTTTGGACTCGCCCCACTTGCGTTGAATTTACCGAAACCAACAACTTGCCGTCAGCAGTAGCGGCGTAGAGACCTTGGCGAGTGTTCGTAGGGACGGTGCGACCTCGATAATGTCCTTGTTCAGCGATTTTTCGAAAAAACTCGCCATGAGCGTCCTGTCGTTCTTGGGAATAGCTGACGTTGTCAACGACTGGGACGAAGTTATTGTTCAGCGATTCAATAATGCGGTCATCGGAGAAAACGGACACACGGCCCGCTACACCATTGTTTCAGACACAGCCCAACGGATCACCGTTCATTGCCCAGATGAAAATTGGTTTACCGGTTTTGGCAGACTCGATTCGAGCGTCCCAGAGATCATGACGCCACTGGATTTTTCGCCATTTCTCCTTTCCAGCGGTTTCAGTTAACCAGTCAAAAACGGCCTTGTGATCGTCAAATTTAACGCTTTCACCCGCCATCGACTGCAAATAAGCTTGCCGGACTTTGGTTTCGGTAGCCGTGTTAGCCTTCGGTAGCTGAAATTTCTTTCCGCTAGCTGGGCTCGATCTGCGAGTTGATTGGGCAGCCGCGGAATTCCAAGAATTAATCAAAACGAATGCAAAAACCGCCAGCATTACGGTATGTGTAGTCAGCGATACGGTTTGATGATTTCGGAGCCAAATATTGAATTTCATGATAGAAAACAATGTTAGAAAATGAAGTTAGACAAGAAATTCCAAATCACTGGAGTTCCGTCAGATAAAGGTTCAGATACCAAAGACTTGTGAAACGATAAAATTACTGACACGACTAGCGTAGAAGAGTAAATCGGCTAGTTTTTCTACTGTTGATCAGTAAATAAAGTCCAAGTGAGTCCCAATAAAGTATAACCCAAATCGGACTTGCTTTCGGATCAGCGTGGCTGAATAATTTGACTTAGGGCAAGGAAAGCCCGGTGTTGGCGTATTCAAATTGACACAACGAATCTTATCGAAAACTAAGCGAACATTGGCTGATCTAGAGCAAAACGAAACAGAGCCCGATCCGAAGGTTCGCACGCCATTGGAGGCCGATCAACCAAGATGGCCCACCGACGAAGCTTCACGAATGCGGCGGTTGGAAGCGGTGCTGTTTATGTCGCGAAAACCGCTAAATAGCCGGAAAATATCGCAATTAGCCGATCTCGAAGACGGCACACAAGCTCGTACCATGATCAGCCAGTTAAACAAACGCTACGATCAACAGCAACGGTCCTTCCAAGTCAAAAAGGTCGCCGGCGGCTACCAGCTGCGGACTCGGCCCCAATTTGCCGACTGGATTCGCCGCCAAGAACACGTCCCAAAACCCAACACCAAACGATTGTCCGCTCCGGCTCTGGAAACTCTTACGGTCGTCGCCTACCGTCAACCGATTATTAAAGCCGATATCGAGGCAATTCGAGGGGTCAACTGTGGCGAAATGTTAAGACAGTTGTTGGAAAAGGGACTCGTTAAAATATCTGGCCGAAGTGAACAATTAGGCCGACCTTTCTTGTATGCTACGACTAAAGATTTTTTGACAGAGTTTGGGTTTAACAGCTTGGCAACTCTCCCTCGATCGAAACAATTGGCGGGCCCAGGTTTGCCAGATTGGTTGGATTCTGACTCGAAAGATGCCGAACCAAATCAATCCAGTCCAACAGATTCAGTTCAAGATAATTCGTTAGATTCATTGTCCCCCTCAACAGCCCATGCTGATCAGTCCGTCGACGAATCAGTTCAGGAGAAAGAAGAATGAAAGTTTCGACCGACCCACAGCTATTGATTGACAACAACATCGACCCCTTCGATTTTTTCACAGAAGAAACCGGTGGTGTCGCATTGCTCGATGCGCAACCTTCGTTGATAGACGACGACGAAGATGATGAAGAGTACGAAGACGACGAAGAAGAATA
>CAZKTR010000335.1:0-4150 GCA_964555525.1 uncultured Pirellulaceae bacterium | reverse complement strand
GCCCCAAACAAGCTACGTGCCCCAAGCAGCTGCAAGCTGCAATGGAAACTGCGGTGGCGGAGCGGTTGTAAGTGGCGGAGCAGTTGCAAGTGGCGGACCGATTGTAAGTAGCGGTGCAAGCTACGGTATTCCGGCGGCTCCTGCGATCGGCAGTGGCCCCGTCTATGGTGCTGCGACTCCTTGTAGCGGTGGGAACTGCGGCGGTGGTGTTGCCAGCTACACCGACTTAGGTGCAGACTATGGAGCTAGTTCATGTGGCGCCCCGGTTTACACTCCTGGTGCCAACATTGGTAACGTAGGCGCCATCGTTGACAGTGCTCCAAACAACAACACGATAAATCGCGTTGGCGGAATTTTCGGCGTAGTCTTGCGTCGCAACTATGCAGACCCTGTTCGCATTGGTTCAAGTAATGGTCGGGACATCTTCTCAGATGACATTGACCACGGAGATTTCTCCGGCCTGGGCGTATCGTTAGCCGGTCGTAAAGCCAATGGCAACGGTCGTGAATTCGTTTACTGGGGTCTGGACGACGACAGTACATTCGACTTCGGCTTCATCCCTGCCACTGACTTTTTCTCGATTGGACAATTACGAGACGTCCGCCTCGCTGGTCAAACCGGTACTCAATCGGCGTTCACCTTCTTCAACAACGTCGACGGCCTTCGCATTGTCCGTGATACCGAAATCAACAACATTGAAGCCAACTTGCTTCGCAATGGTGGGCACTACTACACTCGCCACGGCAAGGCCGCCAACTTTGAACTATTGGGCGGTCTACGCTTATTCCAGTTCGATGAAAGCCTCAGCATCCTTGGCGGCAACGCTGCTGGCTCAGCCGAGTACCTTTTGGAAGCAGAGAACTTCCTGATTGGTGCTCAACTTGGCTGCCGCAACGAAGTTTGTCTGACACAGCGACTACGCTTGTCAACGGGTATCAACGTTGGCTTGTTCAACAACCGGTCTGAAACTCGCCAACGAATCTTCGACCAAGACGGTAACTTTGCGACAGTGGTTGGTGGTGCAGCCAACGGTCACGAAGTCGACTACAGGGATACCCAAGACGATATTGCGATCATGGGCGAATTCAAGGTCGGCTTGATCATGCAGCTTTCAGAACGACTCCGCGGCAACGTTGGTTACCGTGCCTTGGGCGTGGGCGGCGTTGCACTGGCTGAAGATCAGATCCCTCTGAACTTTACTGATTCAGGCTTATTGCAACGAAGCCGCACCAACGGCAACTTGCTACTTCACGGCCTCTACTTCGGTGCCGAAGCTTGCTTCTAAAGAATTGAAGTCCTCACCTGGACTCAACACCGGGCTTGCTTCGAGCCATCTCGGGTAACTGGCGAAAGGGCTAGTACACTGCCCAAGTAAAACTGTCTGCAATGGACAGAGAAGAAACCATGAAATCCTGACGCTGCGGTTCTTTGAGTCGCAGCGTTTTTTTTCGTTTGAGGTCTCTCCCACAAACAACAGGAAAGCCCACCTTAAAACGATTGCTCTTCCGATGGAAACTTGCCCGCGACCACGTCGCCGGTCCATTGTGAAACGGCTTTGGAGATCGATTCGTTCACATTTGCATATTGCTTAACGAAGCTGGGAACATATCCACTGGTGGCACCGAGCATATCGTTGACAACTAAGACTTGTCCGTCGCAGTCAGGTCCAGCGCCAATTCCGATCGTTGGAATGGTTAGCTTTTGAGAGACTTCTTTGGCGATATCTGCGGGAATGCATTCGAGCACGATTGAAAAGGCGCCTGCATTTTCGGCGGCGATTGCATCGGTCATTAGCTGGTCGCGGTCGCGTTGGACTTTGTAGCCGCCCATCACATTGACCGCTTGCGGTCGCAATCCCACATGAGCCATCACTGGGATGCCTGCGGTGACCAACGCTTTAATCACTTCGGCTTGTTCGGCGCCACCTTCTAGCTTCACCGCGTTACAACCAGTTTGTTTGATGATCTTGCCGGCCGCTTTGACCGCTGACCTCACGCCATGGTGGTTGATGGGAAACGGAATGTCGACAACGACCAACGCTCGCTTGGCCGCCCGTGAGACCATTTCTCCGTGGTAAATCATTTCCTCCAAAGTCACCGGCAACGTGGTCTCGTGCCCTTGAACAACCATCGCCAAACTGTCGCCGACCAGTATCGCGTCGACGCCCGCTTCGTCCAGTAATTTGGCGGTTGGGAAGTCGTAGGCAGTCAGCATCGTGAGCTTGGTCCCGGCTTGCTTTTTTTTAACAAACCGTGGAACGGTCATCGGGCGATTGGAGTTTGAATCGTTTTTTTTCGACATGAATGTTCTTAAAAGCTCAATAGAATTAAGAGGGGTTTGACCATGCAGGTGTCATAATCACTATTAATTAAAGAGACCTGATTTTCCGTATGCTATTGTATCCCAACGGGCCGAACCGCAGTATCGACCCTGCATGGTTAATTTGAAATCCCTTGCATAAGTAGGGAAAAATCGCTGCAAAATCCGATACCACTGACGTATATGCGCGCATTGAATGGTCCCAGTTTTTTGCAATAATCTATTGCCCCCACTCATCAAGTAAACCACAGCAGTCAACTTTCTACAAAGCATGAACCATGAGAATTCCTCAAGCGATAAATCGAATTGGCAACCATCTTCGTCAGGCATTGTCTTTGCTACTGATGGTTAGTTTCGCGTTTTGTGCTTCGGTAGATGGCCAAGAGAGCGGTTCACTGGAAAGCCATTCGTCAGAATACGTGTCAACGACCTACCATGCCAAAAAGCCATCGCGGAATTCGATCCAGCAGATCAGTGACAAAATTGACGCGCTAGTCAAGCAGAAGCTTTCTAGTGAAGGGTTGAAACGAAACAAACGAACGAAAGATTCCGTGTTTGTGCGCCGTGTTTATTTAGACATCGTCGGTCGCATCCCTAGTTTGGAAGAAACACAAGCATTCTTGACTTCCAAAAACAAGTCGAAACGCGAAGACCTAATCGACGAACTACTCGATTCTTATGGGCGCACTAGCCGGCAGTTCAACTTCTGGGCCGACTTGTTGCGAATCACATCTCAAATGGGCAACGGGCTGTCTGGGCAACCCTACATCGATTTTGTTAAGGACTCGCTTCAGCGCAACCAACCTTACGACGAGTTCGTTCAAGAATTGCTGACCGCCTCGGGTGCGAATCTTGCCTCCGGCAATGGCGAAGTCGGGTACTACTTGCGAGATCGCAACATGCCCGAAGACAACATGTCCAACACGGTCCGTATCTTTCTGGGGACTCGTCTTGAGTGTGCTCAGTGCCATGACCACCCTTACGATGACTGGACTCAGCGACAGTATTTTGAAATGGTGGCGTTCACCGGCGGAGTTAACTATCGCGCCGAAAAAGACAGGGCAAAAGATTATAAAAATCTAATTCGCGACGCAGAAGTCCCAGAAAAGATGTACGTCAAAGTCAAGCAGTACCTCAGGTCTCTCAACATGGGAGTCAGCGGCAGTGGTTCTGGTCTGGCTCGTTTGCCAGAAAATTTCTTGGGTGACGATGGCGAAGACGGCGAAATCGTGGTGGCTCGTGAAATGTTCAATGGAGAAGCCCTCACGGATGCCAAAGTTCCTGATGTATCCAACTCAAGAAAGAGAAAGAAAAGGCGTGTTAATATCAGGCAAGGAGTTGGATCGCGAGAAATCTACGCGGCTTGGTTGACTGACCCCGACAATCCTCGGTTTGCAACGGTCATCGCGAACCGGCTTTGGAAACAAGCGATGGGGGTCGGCCTGATCGAACCAGTAGACATCATCGAAGAAGGCACCGAAGGCTCCAACCCAAAACTGATGAAGTACCTCGCTGAAACGATGGTCAAGTTAGATTTCGACATGAAGCAGTTTCAGCGAGCAATCTTCATGAGCGAAACCTACCAAGCTTCCGCTTTCACCAAAGACGTTCCCGATGTGACCAAGTATAGCTTTCAAGGCCCAATCGTTCGCCGGATGTCGGCCGAGCAGATTTGGGATTCACTGCTGACCTTGATGGTAAACGAAACCGACGTCCGGCGGACGGACGATGGATACAATTCAGTCACCTCTGAGTTACCGTATGAAGAAATAATGGAAATGTCTCCCCCAGAGATCATAGAGCACGTGGTTCAAGTGGTAGAAAAACGTGG
>CAZKTR010000334.1:0-4164 GCA_964555525.1 uncultured Pirellulaceae bacterium | reverse complement strand
CGAAAACGGCGTGAGAAAGTCCGTGACCTGCTGAAGTCAGTGGGCTTGGAAAAGCGATCGCGTCATCGCCCGAAGCAGCTTTCTGGCGGCGAGCAACAGCGGATTGCGGTGGCCCGAGCGATGGTCAACGACCCGCAAGTGATCCTTGCCGACGAACCAACCGGCAATCTCGACACGACCAACTCGGGGCAAGTGATGGACTTGATGCTGGCGATGACCGATGCTCGCAAGGCGACGTTTTGCTTGATCACTCATAATGAATCACTGGCCAAGGAGGTCACCGATCGAGTGATTCTGCTGCGTGACGGAAAGCTGGTCAGCTAATGAATTTCCGCGACCTTATCTGGATGGCACTGCAGAACCTGTGGGCCAGAAGATCTTCGACTGCCTTCAATATCTTTGGCATCGTCGTCAGCTGTTCGATGCTGCTGTTGGTGTTTGCTGGCACCCGTGGGGCGCGGGATGGGTTGCTGAATCTGTTCTCCGAATCGGAGCTCGCAAAACAGTTTGCTATCCGTCCTGGGCGAAATCTCAATGAAGCTCCCAAGGCCTCCAAAAGTAAACACGACATGCCAGAGCAGGGAATTGCCGTCGATCGCAAACGGCGAATCCGTGAGCAACTCAACAAGGATTGGCAAAACAAGAACTACCCGCTGACGCGCCTTACGCTCGACAAACTCAGTGATCTAAGAGGTACCGAAGACATCGCCTCGGTGATGCCGATCCGATCACTGCGTCTCCAACTGACAATCGACGATCGGCAAATCCCTGCCCGCGTGGTTTGCACCTCCGACAGCGACCGTCGCTTCGCTGAGCGAATTGTGTACGGCACGGCCCCCAACGCAACGAGTGAAGGTGAACTTTGGATCGATGAGTACCGAGCTTATCGGCTTGGCTTTCGCACCGACGAGCAGCTAAAAAGCCTCATCGGCCAGCCGGTACGACTGCGTTTCCAAGTCGCCTCGGCAACGCTTTCGCCCAGCATCAAACGCTTCGCCGCCGCCTTCGGAATCTCCGGCATTAACGAAACCGAGCAGTTAGCCGAGACCTTTGGCAAGCTCTTGGCGGACCTCGACCAAACGGATCTTGACGATATCGAAAAGGAAACGCTGCGAATGGCGGCCGAGCGATTGGGGCTCGACTCTCCCGCGGGCGTCGCCACCTCCAAGGAGGGCCAGCCGTTCGTGTTCCGCGATTTTAAAATCGCCGGAATCGTTCAACCACCGTCCACCAGTGCCAGCACGCTGTTCCGTATCACCAGTTCCAGTCGTAGCAACGACTTGATCATGCACTGGCGGGACTACCAAGACATCGAACAAGCCGCCCAGCCCCAGCGAGTCTACAACTACTGTGTCGGTTCGGTCGAAAACGCGACGGATCTGAAGGCCGTCATTGATGCCGTCGAGGCCAGCGGTTTCGAGACTCGATCGGCGGTCGAAATCATCGATAAGGCCGACGAGCAACTTGGGCGGGTGCGACTGATTGTCGGCACGGTCGCGGTGGTGATTTTGTTGATTGCTTGCGTGGGGATTATGAACTCTGTGATTATTGCGGTCATGCAGCGGACTCCCGAGTTCGGCATCATGAAGGCCATCGGAGCCACGGACTCTGACATCCGCAATCTGGTGCTAGTCGAAGCGTTTCTTACTGGCTTGATCGGTGCGCTGGTCTCGGTCGGCTTTGCCTTCTTGATCGATGCCGCGACCAGTCAATACGCCCGGCAAGTGATCGAAACCAGAATCGACCAATCTTTCGACTTCCGCATCTTCGTCTACTCCACCGGAGATATTTTGCTGATCGGCTCGATCGCCATCGGTGTCTCCATGCTCTCAAGCCTGCTCCCCTCACGGCGAGCCGCGAAACTCGACCCTGTTGTGGCGATGAAGTAGCAGGCAAAGGTGGCGACGGTGCCTCCGGCCGGTCTTGTGCGCTGGTGACTGACTATGAAGAGTCGGAAGCCACCTATTAGACGCCCCTCATTTTCCGCCGGCTACCAAAAACCTAAAATTCTGGCGAATCCAGCTACGGTAGAAAATACATAACTTGTTGCAATGAATCCCGCTGATTGGCTGGTTGTACTTTACGAGACGGCGAGTCAGCTTAATAATATCAAATTCAGTGTAAGGAAGATCGCTTTTCCCCGTCGCTACCCAATCAACCACCCAACTCAAAAAAGATATTCGGAGTTTTATTTTATGTCTGACGACATTTCGAAGTGCCCAGTGATGGGTTCTAGTGCGGCAGCTTCTGGGACCGTGTCCAACCGTGACTGGTGGCCCAATCAGCTGAATTTGAAGATTCTTCATCAGAATACGCCGCAGTGTAACCCGATGGACGATGATTTCGATTACGCCGCTGAATTCAAAACACTGGATTTGACTGCCGTTAAAGCTGACTTGACGGCCTTGATGACTGATTCGCAAGATTGGTGGCCAGCGGACTACGGGCACTACGGACCATTTTTTATTCGCATGGCGTGGCACGGCGCGGGGACTTACCGAGTCGCCGACGGCCGCGGTGGAGCGACGTCAGGTACGTTGCGGTTCGCCCCGCTTAATAGTTGGCCCGACAATGCGAACTTGGACAAAGCTCGTCGCTTGCTATGGCCGATCAAACAAAAATACGGCCGCAAACTTTCTTGGGCGGACTTGATGGTGTTGACCGGCAATGTTGCGCTGGAATCAATGGGCTTTGAAACGTTTGGTTTTGCCGGTGGTCGCGAAGATGTTTGGGAACCAGAAGAAGACATCTACTGGGGTCCCGAAAGCGAGTGGCTCGGTGACAAGCGTTACTCTGGCGATCGCGAACTCGAAAATCCTCTCGGTGCCGTGCAAATGGGTTTGATCTACGTCAACCCAGAAGGCCCCAACGGAAACGCCGATCCGCTCAAGGCTGCGTTTGATATTCGTGACACGTTCGGCCGTATGGCAATGAACGACGAAGAAACCGTTGCCTTGATCGCTGGTGGCCATACCTTCGGTAAAGCTCACGGTGCCGCCGATCCTGATAAGTACGTCGGTCCCGAGCCTGAAGGCGCTTCGCTGCAAGACCAAGGGCTTGGCTGGATCAACAGTTACGGAACCGGAAACGCAAACGACACGATCACCAGTGGGTTGGAAGGCGCTTGGACAACCGAACCGGCCAAGTGGGACAATAACTTCTTCGACAACTTGTTTAACTACGAGTGGGAGCAAGTTAAAAGCCCTGCTGGTGCGACTCAATGGGCCCCGAAAGACGGTGGCGGAGTTGCCACGGTTCAAGACGCTCACGACGCATCGACCAAGCACGCTCCGATGATGTTCACGACCGACCTGGCGCTAAAACTTGATCCGGCCTATGCCCCGATTTCAAAACGCTTTCATGAAAACCCAGACCAATTCGCCGAAGCGTTCGCCAAGGCTTGGTACAAGTTGACTCATCGCGACATGGGGCCTGTGTCATGTTTGCTTGGCCCTGAAGTTCCTGAAGCTCAACTGTGGCAAGACCCCGTTCCTGCGGTTGATCACGATTTGATCGGCGATGCAGAGATCGCGGATTTGAAAGCCAAGTTGCTCGATTGTGGATTGTCGATTGGCCAATTGGTCGCGACCGCTTGGGCGTCTGCTTCAAGCTTCCGTGGTACTGATAAGCGTGGCGGAGCCAATGGTGCTCGAGTTCGTTTGGCCCCGCAAAAAGATTGGGCTGCCAATAGTCCAGAGAACCTCGCCAAAGCATTGGCTGCGATTGAGAAAGTTCAAGCGGACTTTAACGCCGGTGGCAAAAAGGTTTCGTTGGCTGACTTGATCGTATTGGGTGGTTGTGCCGCGGTTGAAGCTGCGGCGAAAAAAGGCGGCCAGAACGTAACCGTGCCATTCGCTCCCGGTCGTACCGATGCGACTCAAGAGCAAACCGATGTCGAGTCGGTGGATTACTTGAAGCCATACGCTGACGGGTTCCGCAACTATGCGTTCCCTGAGTACCCACGGCCAGCCGAAGAGTCGTTGGTCGACAAGGCTCATTTGTTGACGTTGAACGCTCCTGAGATGACCGTCTTGGTGGGTGGTATGAGAATGCTCAACGCTAACACCGGGCATACGAACTTGGGCGTGTTGACTGACAATCCAGAGACACTCAGCAACGATTTCTTTGTGAACTTGTTGGACATGGGCACCGAGTGGAAGCAGC
>CAZKTR010000333.1:0-4183 GCA_964555525.1 uncultured Pirellulaceae bacterium | reverse complement strand
TCCTGTAACGCCTCGATCAGCGCCTCGTATTCGCCTTTACAGCAAGGACATTGTTCAAGGTGCCGTTGGATTACTTTCATCCCGTCGGATAGTTCTCGCCCTTCCAAAGCGTGTTCGGCGAATTCACCGATTTGGCCAAAGCAATCGTCACAAGTCAGTTGGTCTGTTTCGGTGGTCACGATTAAGCCGACCAGCGTTTGGATCTGTTCTTTTTTCAGTGTTGTCATTTCTTTTGCTCCTATACAAACAATGCCTTGATGTCTTCCGCTTGGTAACCCGCTTGTTCAAATCCTTGCCGGAGTTTTACTCGGGCATCGTGAATAAGCTTGTATACCGCATTGCGGTTGCTACCGGTCTTTTCAGCAAAGACTTCAACAGGCATTCCGTTGAGCAAGCTATGGACGGCGTCTTTTTGTTTTTCGGTCAATCTGCTTTCGATCAACTCTCGAAGTTTAGTTAAAACTCCAATTTTTTCTTCTTCTTGTTCAACTGTAGGATCCGAATTAGCGGCAATTTCAAACTGCATACTGTCGCTGAGCAAGTCGTTCATCGAGATATCTCGGAAGTGCTTACGACGCATTTCATTGATTGCGACTCGGATCGCAATTGTCATTGCCCAAGTCGTAAATTTGCTACGTCCTTCAAACGCGTCAATTTTGTCAAGGATTTTCAGCAACGCGTCTTGAACAACATCTTCAGCGCTAATTTTGTTCCCATAGCGGTTTCGGCAAGACGCCGTGACTCCTCTGATGAGAATATCTCTTAGCTCTTGAATGGCTTCTTCACGAGTGTTGCCATCAGCTTTGAGGCGATGAACCCAAGGATCTTGGTTTACCGTTGACAAACCACCACTCCTTTCATTGAAACTGAGGTCACGCTGAGAACCTTTTAACGTTCACTGTACGCGCCGCAGACTGGATTTTAACTTCGCATCAAGCTTGGTTGCGCTTGAGCAGAATACCTCTGTTGTACCGCAAGAGAGTCATAGCTACGAGAACCTAAGGAGAAATTATTTCGTTTCTGCTTTTAAATAGTTGCTCAAAATGCCCATAGCCGCTCTGTTTAAGCGATTTTACAGGGATGAATTTTAGGGATGCGGAGTTGATGCAGTATCGCAAACCGGTTGGATGTGGGCCATCATCGAAAACATGCCCCAAGTGCGAATCAGCATGTTTTGAGCGGACTTCAGTGCGGGTTGCGTACAATTTGCGGTCGGTTTTTTCGACGATGTTGGCGGCAACGATAGGGCGAGTGAAGGAAGGCCAGCCAGTGCCTGACTTGTATTTATCCAACGAACTAAATAGTGGCTCGCCAGAAACGATGTCGACAAATATTCCTTCTCGTTTCTCATCCCAATACTCATTTTTGAACGGTGATTCGGTGCCTTCATGTTGAGTAACTTGAAACTGTATGCTGGAGAGTTGCTGCTTCAGTTCGGCCTCGGCTGGTTTTTTAAACTCGGTGTTGGGTTGGTCTGACCATACCATTACTTCTTTTTTGGGAACTTGATAGTGAGCATCATCCCCCCAGATCTTGGTGATGAACTGGTCTCGCCCAGAACCCATGCGGTACGTTTTGTAACCGATCGGGTGGGTGTGGTAATAGTCTTGATGGTAGTCCTCAGCGACATAAAATTTGGCCGCATCACGGATCGGTGTGACGATCGGTTTTTCAAATCGCCCGGATTCTGTTAGGCGTTGTTTGGACGCGGTCGCAATTTTTCGCTGCATGTCGTCCGCGACAAAGATTGCCGATACGTAGGGCTCGCCGCGATCAACAAACTGTCCGCCGGCGTCGGTCGGATCAACCGATCGCCAAAAGACTTCTAACAAATCGTTGTATGAGATTTGGTTACTGTCGTAGGTGACTTTGACCGCTTCGGCGTGTCCGGTCGTGTGGCTGCAGACTTCTTCATAAGTGGGGTTTTCTTTGTGACCACCGGTGTAGCCAGAAAGGGCTTCGATAACACCATCGACTTTTTCAAAGTTTGCCTCGACACACCAAAAGCAACCGCCAGCGAAAACTGCGGACTCAAGTTTGGCGTCGGCTGGTGGAGGTGTCTTTTCTTGAGCGGGGACTGTCCAGTTCGCAGCTGCAATAAAAAAAACAGAAAAGCCAAGGGCCAAGGTCAGTAACGCGGTTTTCAGTCGCATCGGAGTCTCCAAAATCTAAGGTTCGTCGAATAATCATTGGAGGCCAAGTGCTCAGCGTTCTTACTCAATTTGGTGTTCTTGGACTGTCCTTTGCGGTTCTTTTTTTCAAAGTGGGTAAATTACTACAGACTTTGGAAAGTTCTCAGGTCGGGGAATTGCAATTTTAGCGGTATTTGCCAAAGATCTTCGACAAGATCTGAGGTTCACCGGCGAATCACGCTTCTAGGCAGTCTAAACGATTGACTGGGCAATGCCTTGTTTTGGCGTGCAAATGTAGGGATTGTAACGACTAGGGGGCGGTGGTTAGGCAGGTTTGGTGGTCGTTGGCTTGACGAACACGATGTGTTTAATCATGTTAAGTATATCGTTGAGGCGAGGTTTGTTCAGGTTGCCCCAAAAAACGAATTACAAATTGAACTTTGTTTAATTTTCTAACACTACTTAGAGGAATGATTTTATGACGAAAGTACTTTCACAACTAGCAACGGCTTTGCTTTTAGCCGTTTCATGTTTCTTGGTTGGCTGTGGCGAAGCTACAGTTGAAAATCCTGTCGAAGGAGCGATGGACAAGGCCAAGGAAGCTGGCGGAGAAATGATGGACAAGGCCAAGGAAGCTGGCGGCGAAATGATGGATAAAGCCAAAGAAGCTGGCGGCGAAATGATGGACAAAGCCAAAGAAGCTGGCGAAGAAGCCATGTCAGGCGCATCAGGATCTAAGTAAGCACTAAGTGTGAAGATCCTTTAAAAATTGAAAGCCTTTTGCCGCACTGTGCGGCAAAAGGCTTTTTTCGTGCCTGTATCAAAACCGAAAATCAGCGGTCGCAAATTACTCGTCTTTAAAGTCGACCGTATTCTGGCGCCGTCGATCAACCGAAAGCTGAGTTACGTCGGGCCGCGAGTAGTGGCCAGCGGGATCAAAGCTTTGACGCTCTTGTCTTACTTTGGCAGGGTCGAGATCGGCGTATCGAATACCCACTTCACCGACCAATGGCGGCAGCACCCAACTACCATCGGGCGCAGCGATACAACTTCCGCCATCGGCCGAAACGGCACTGATGGTGTTGCGAATATGGTCGGCGTGTGGAATGTCGTCACTTATTTGGTCTCGATTCATTAGTGCCGAAACGGAAACACAATAGCTGCGGCCTTCTTTGGCCAATACCGGTGTTAAGTCCGCCGTGTTCCGCTGGCTACCTGGCCAGCAAGCCACATGGAGATCTTCGCCTTGTCCGTAGAGCGAGGCTCGAGCGAGTGGCATCCAATTTTCCCAGCAGTTGAGACCGCCAACGGTGAAGTCTCCCAAGCGATGAACGACCAACCCATGGCCATCTCCAGGTGACCAAACGAGTCGTTCGTCAAAGGTCGGACGAAGTTTGCGGTGCACTGACTGAATGGTTCCCGACTGGTCGATATAAACAAAGGAAGCAAAGAGCGAATGGCCTGAAATATCCCGCGGCCGCTCGATGATGCCCAAGTAACAGGCCATTTTGGCTTCTTTTAACGCCGCACATACCGATTCCAAGTGACCGTCTTCGATCGTCACGGCCTGATTGGAATAGTGAGCGAAAATTTCTTTTTGGACCGGGTTATCAAAGTTAGCTCCTCCCGATTGGTCCAGCCAAAAGGGATAGCCGGGAACAAAGCCCTCAGAAAACACAATCAGGTCGGCGCTTTCTTTCGCAGCCGACCTGATGGTTTCAATGACTTGGTCCAATCCACGACTACGATTAAGCCAAGCCGGGTATAGCTGCGGCAAAGCGATTCTCAAAGTTGTCATGTTATGCCTTTATCAATGGGCTCTTACGGAGTTTTTAGTGACTCGCCTGCAATCAATCGTCGGTTAATTGATGATGGATCCGAGCTGTCGTAGCTGGGCTCGCCAGAGTTCAGGGCCTTGAGTGGCCACATCCCGAAGTCTGGCGACTCCGGCTACGGTTTCCCCTTTGTTGCGGGTAAACCGTAGTGGACGAGGCAACGAGTCCTGAAGCTCGGTACCTCCGCAAGGATTCGTAGCCTCATCCACTACGAAA
>CAZKTR010000332.1:0-4207 GCA_964555525.1 uncultured Pirellulaceae bacterium | reverse complement strand
CGGGTGACTTTGACGGCGACAGTATCTCGGACCTGTATACGGTTCAAAATTTTTACGGGCCACAAGCCGAGACAGGGCGAATGGCGGGTGGTGTGAGTGCTTTGTTGAAAGGTAATGGCGACGGAACGTTCGCAGTGGTTCCACCACATGAAAGCGGGCTGTACGTAGGTGGCGATGCCAAGAGCCTCACGACGGTGGATCTGAATGAGGATGGACGACTGGATTTTGTCGTAGGCGTCAACGACGATGCTTTGGTGGCTTTTGAGCGATCGAGCAACACACAGAAGTACGTGAGTGTTCGTTTACGAGGTAAAACCGGAAACCCACTTGCCGCAGGCGCGAAAGTCACTGTTAATCTGGACGATGGTTCTCGCAGAAGTCACGAAGTTGCCGCTGGAAGCGGGTACTTGTCCCAGTCGGCGACACTGGTCAATATTGGCGTCCCAGATAACGCATCCGTTGTTGATGTCCAAGTGCAGTGGCCTGACGGAACATCCAAGAAGTACGATACGGTCGAAATCGGCAAAACGGTCGAAATCCGGCAATAGTGCTGTTAGACGACTGTCACAGCACGGTCAAAAAAGCGATACAAAAATCCCCGCCAGTGCGAACCGTTGCCGTTTAGGATTGTCAAAGGAGCTAGTTAAAAGCTCCTGAAATTTTCCTTCGCGACCACGATGCAACCCAGCCAATCCAAACGGATGAAACTCCAGACCGGGGTCGCCCGTGCGCGGATGATATTCAAGCAACATCTAGAATGGTTGCCTGGGTTTGTTTTTGAAGACCAAAGCGATGTAGCAGGGCTATCTGACAAAGATAAATTCAAATGGCTCTTTATCAGTAACGACAGCCAAGTCAAACAGAAACAGTTCTCCCGAGACGACATTCGCGTCGCTGAGATAAGCGTCAAAAAGCTCGTCATGAAATTTCCGCGAGCACTGCCAAAAATCGTAGGCAATGTTGACCATTGGTATGCAAAAATCAACAGTCTTCTAGACGTGTTAAAGGCGTGGGTTCATCAAGGCGAGCCACCAAAACTTGAATCGATGCTCGATCATCGCCACGCCTCAGACCGTTGGCGAAATCAACTTCTCAAATCTCAAAAATCATTTCCAAAGCTAAAATCTCTGTTAGTCGCTGCTGCATTTGTCGAGCTAACTGGAACCACCGAGCCAAATGTAGACAGTATTAACTGGGTCGTTCAAAACGCTTTGCCGTTGGAGTTGATTGCCCAAGCAAAACATTTCGAACCTCAAGCTCGTTTGGAACTTCAATTCAAGTTCTGGCAAATGCGGAATGAGATGCCAGTCGAGCTGCTGGGAATGCTCTGCCATTTTCTGTCTACCGAGCCTGCGTTTAACTGCCCTACCAGAAACCAGTTTTACGTTGTCGATCGATACCTAGAACAGATCCGTGCTGTCAATAAAAAGGCTGGCCAACAAACTACTTTCCCGCTTGCTAAGAAACTAACACCGCCAGCGACGGAACCAATCGGTTCGATAGTTTTGTCAGTTATCGATGCGGCATTTCGAGCTAAGCCAAAATCTCGCAAGTCACTGCTGCAGATCTTGGAACCTTTGCTGACACCCGATGTAATCGTTCATGCCGTCGAGATTCAAAAGAAACTTCAGTCCGATCAAAAACGTCTTCTCCGAACGCTTCGCCAACTCCAGGCAGGGGCGCGTCTGCCGATAATGAAAATCGACAAGGCAGAATTGGGCGAAGAAATTGAATCGTGCGAACAAGAGGTCAAGCCGCTTTGTAATTCAATGGACGCATTCAAATCAGCTTTGGAATTGATTCAATCCGATAAGTTGAAGCGTGAAAACTGGCTGGCCCTGCTCCACCGACTCCCCGCGGACATTCGCTCTTGTGTCTTTAACAACTGGCAACGTGTTAACGGTACTAATCGGAAGACCGCAGCCGATTTGGATTTCTTTGCAAGTCAACTTGGGAAAATATTCGCCAAGAAAGAAATACCGAAAACGCTCGAAGCACACTGGCGAAACTTTATCAGTCAACGACACGCCGAAGAGCTGGTAACAAACGCATGCGAGAATTTCCCTGGCAATCGCAGAAATCACAAGACGACCATCGCGTTGCTCAAGCGATTGGTAGAATCTGAAGCCGCACAAATTTCTCAGCAGTCGTACGCGTCTTTGTCGGGCTTCGCAGCTGCCTCGAAAGATGTCGATTATCTCGTTGACCTAATTCAAGCAGTTGGCGAAACGGAACTGACGTTTGATGAAGAGGATGTTTCGATTGCTATCGGTTTTGGCAATTCGGTTGAGCAAACCGCCGAGCTGCTCAAAACACTGGGTGACTCAAGTGAGCAATGGGAATACATTGAAGTTCTTCAGCGACTGACCCCGTTGAGACAATCGCCGCGACTCAAGTTGGCAATCACTAACTTTGCTCTCAAACAGCAACTCGCTCAACTAAACAAATTGTCCTCGTTGACTTTGATTTTGAGTCGATTTGAATCGCTTCAGAAGTGTATTGACCAGGCCAAGTTGCAGGAGAACTCGGCAACGGATGTTGTGGTTCCCGAGTGGATTCAGCAGTATCCGACTCCTTTGCACGCGAGCCTTAAAAACCTTGGCGACGTTACTGAAGAGGCCGCGAAAGTTGCCGAAGCAATTCTCGGAGCTGATTTTCCTGCCCAGTCTAAACTGAAGCGGCAAATCGCGCCGATCGAAGCTAAGATCGCAGACAGCCAAACGGACTCCGATTTGAAACAGCGACTGACTGTTCGATTGGAGAACCTGCGAAGGTATTTGAAGAAGCGAGATTCAGTTTCTGATGCTCGCCTAGAAAACCTCCGCAAAAAGATCGAAGCCAGAGTGGACCGTGAAGTGATTGAGTGCTATAGCAAATACGCGTCCAAGCTGGTCGCGAAAGGTGCCAAAAAGCAATTCGACGTCGGTGATTTGATTGACAAGTTTTTGTCGCCGCCCTACGAAATGGCCTTTCCCGAAATCCTTCGTCTTCCCAAGTCCGAACAAAAGCTCGGACTGCGACTGCTTTTCGAAACCGAAGGTGAATCGACAATGTGTTTTGAACTTGAACCGGCAAATCTGGAGTTCATTCAAAAGCTAAAAGATAAGTCCATTAATCCAGATCCTTGGTTGGTGAGCGAAACGTGGCAGGAAAAGACAGCTGACGGCAAACCGTACAACCTGTTCTTCACCGACCAAGTGATCGATTATTTGCTAATGGGTTTTCATTTTCAAACGTGTTTGACGCCAGGGAACGTTAACTTTTTTTCAACGCTATCAAATGCGGTCGATATCAATAAAAAAGTTCTGTACGGAAAGACGGAAGATGGGCAGGTCATTGGGCGATGTTTGTTCGCTATAAATGAACATGGCGAAGTGGTAACTTTTCACCGTTATCAACATGAAGAGGCGAGCGGGTTTGGCGATGCTGTGGACCGTTATGCTGAACATCTCGCGAAGCAGATGGGTAGTGATTTAAGCGATGATTCAAACATTGAGTCGCTTGTGGCAAGTCGGTGGTACAACGATTCAGCGGTTCCGGTGCAGAATTTGACAGATCCCGAGAGTCAGTTGTCAAAAGCGGTCACCGCCGCTGGGCCGGACGACCGGATGAAAGTTTTGCTGGCCAATGTGGAGCGAAAAAAAGTAATCCGACGATTGCCCATATTTATTAGCTTCGTGGAACGATACACCTGCGATCAGTTCTCACTGGCATTTAGCAAAGAGTTCTGCGATGACGTAGATTTGAGTTTTCGTGATCGCTTTCAATTGGCGGTGCACCTGTACCATTCGTGTGTTTCGGGGCCATCGAAAAATCAAATCATTTTTCGACTGATCGGAACGGAAAGTGCTCGGGCAACGATCAAGTTGCTCAAGCGTCATTATTGTTGTGAATGTTGCAAAGGATTCCGAACGTTTGGCAGGTACGAGCACGTCTACGGCATGTTGAACGAGTTAAACCCAACGCTCGCGCTCCGATCTTTGCGAACGTTTCGGGGCTCCAGAATTAAAAACGATTTAGATGAACCCAACAAGCGAATTCGAAAGGTCCTCGCCAAAATCCACCGAAAGCTGGGGCGTTTGGAACTTGCAACGAAGCTCGAGTTGTAAGCTGGCCAAGAAGTGATCTGATCACAGTCGATTTAGCGCATCAATCGTGACGGAGATGATTTCGTCGGATCTTCCAGCAGCAGGTAGAGCGCGTTGTC
>CAZKTR010000331.1:0-4238 GCA_964555525.1 uncultured Pirellulaceae bacterium | reverse complement strand
CCGAGTTTTCGAATTAGTTTGAATTTCGAAGTCAGTTCGCGTTGCTGATCGTCTGGGAGAACGGTTGCTTGAGATCGCCTGCTGGGGTTGCCGGTTGATTCTTCTGCGTTGTTGAGTAGTCCCGCTTGGGAGAGGCTCAGCTTTTCCTCAACCGCCTTTGAAACGCTTTCCTTGAATCGTTCTTTAGCATCGAGGCTGAGCGATTCTTCTGAAGGAGGGTTTGCTGATATATTAATCGAATCCTGAATCAACTTTGAAAGCTCAGCAAATTTAGCGGCTTCTTTGTTGGACTCTAGGTTTTGATTGACTTGTTTCAGTTCGGCTTCAGTTAGTTCAAGTCGAAGTGATTTGGTGACCAAGTGGCTAATTGATTTGTCATCAGGCATGGTGATTTGCCTCCTGTTCAACGTTCCATTTTGATCCGACACATTTCGCAAGACCAAGTCGAGCACGATGGATCCGGACCCACATGTTCGAAGGCGAAATTTGCAATTCATTGCAAATCTCTTCAGAAGAGAGTTCTTCCATGACGCTTAAAACAAAGACGTCGGCTTGGCCTTTGGGTAACGTACTTAAACAGCCGCTGACAATGGCTTGTAGTTCTTCCATCTCGATCGCTTGACCAGGGGCAGGCGTCCAATTGATCGCGCCGGGTTTCCAGTTTCCTGCGGCGTCGAACATTTGGGCGGAAGGGTCGTGTTCGTCTTCGTAAGGTGAAACGCGATTGTGTTTGTTTCTCGCTCTGATGTTGTCGATGATTTTCCGTTTTAGAATTCCCATCAGCCAGCCACGCTCGGATCCAGCGCCACTGTACTGTTCGGAGTACCGAACGCCGGCAAGAAAGGTTTCTTGAACCGCTTCTTCGGCAGCATTGGTGTTTCTCAGCCGCGAGTTGGCGTAGCGGAAAAGATAGTCTCCATACTCATCGACCCATGTTTCTGGGTTTAGAGGTTGGGGCTTGGTGTCTGACATTTTGCAAAGTCAAAGAGTTAGAGAAAGTCGCGATAGGTTGATCCTAAAGGATACCATAAAGCAACTCGACGCGCAATATTTCGACGTGTCTATTTTTTCACGCTTCTCAGAAAGTTGTAGCTGGGCTCGCCAGAGTTCAGGCCTTTCGTAACCACATCCCGAAGTCTGGTGACATCGGCTACGGTAAAACCAAAACGCGGCAGAACGCGTCGTAGCTGGGCTCGCCAGAGTCCAGGAGGCCTTGGCAATTCGCCCGAAGTCTGGCGACTCCGGCTACGCTGACGTCGGCCCTAACGTTTCAGCAGCGAGGTGATCTCGGCTGCGCTGGTCAATCCTTGCCGTCGTTCCACGACCTTGCCTCGCTTAAGCACCAGAAGTGTTGGCAGTGCATTGGCTTGGAACTTTTGAGCCAAAGCGGGGTGCTGATCGACGTTGACTTTGACGATTTGAGCTTGGTTGGCGGTCGCGGTCGTTTTAAGCCCTTTCAGGATCTCGCCCTGCTTCTGGCATGGCTTGCACCAATCTGCATAGAAGTCGACTAGAACTACTCCGGAAGCCTGCTGCACAATATTGTTAAACTGTTCCGTTTGACCAAGCGTTACCAATGAAGCAGAAGAGCTTGGGCCACGAGAGAAAGTTGCTTCAGCTGGCTTGAAGCTATTTAGTGAAATGGGTGCCGTAGATTGGCAACCCGTCATCAGGCCCATCATTGTTGTTAGTCCGAATAACAACAAAATTACGTTTGTTTTCATCTCGCGCACTTCCAATGTTTGCAATAAAACACTCAGCCATCCCGGCTGCGACTTTTTAGAGACGGGAAAAAACGAAAAGGCTTACCGAAAGATCTCAATTTTTTTTGAGTTTTCAAAAGTGCTGGCAAATGTGGCAGAGCCACTAGTTCAGTGCGTTCCAAGGCAGAGCCTTGGAACGAGGTCAGCAAGTTGGTTAATCTCTCAGCCGCCGCAGGCAATTAACGACCAAGGCGGTCCAACCCGTCTGATGACTGGCGCCCAACCCCTTACCCGAATCACCGTGGAAGTACTCGTAGAACAACACGAGATCCTTCCAGTGCGGATCTTCGGCAAATCGCGCGTCACCGTCGTTGTAAGCTCGTTGTCCTTGTTCGTCGGCCAAGAAGATCTTTGCCAAGCGCTCGGCCAACTCGCAGGCAACCTGCTTGAGATTCATCACCACACCTGAACCGGCCGGGCATTCGACTTTAAAATCGTCGCCGTAAAACTCGTGGTAGGTCTCCAGTGATTCGATGATCAAATAATTGATCGGGAACCAGATCGGGCCTCGCCAATTACTATTGCCACCAAACAGACCAGAGTCTGACTCGCCAGCTGTGTACGCCACCGAAACCGACCGACCGTCCATCGACAGTTCGAAAGGATGATCCTGATGAACCTTGGACATCGATCGAACCCCGAACTCCGACAGGAACTCACTTTCGTCCAACAGGTACGTTAGCATTCGTTCAAGTCGTTGTTTCGAAGGGACTGCCAGCATCATTTGGGGGATGCTGTCGCGCCGTTCGAGATAGGTGATTTGGCTGGCAAGCTCTTTCCGGTTTTCTAAAAACCAGACCAGTCGTTTTTTGAAGCCCGGCAATTGATCGAGTAACTCTGTATCTATAATGCTGGCCGCGACCATCGGCAATAATCCTACCAATGAACGCAAACGAATGGCGGTGTATTGATCGCCGCGATGCAAATGGTCGTAATAGAAACCGTCTTCCTCGTTCCACAAACCTGATCCGCCCAGTCGATTCATGGCATCGGTGATTGCCACGAAATGCTCGAAGAACTTTGACGCGACGTCCGCGTAGCTTTGGTCTTCGCGAGCTAGTTCCAGAGCGATTGACAACATCGTCGTGCAATAAAACGCCATCCAAGCGGTCGCGTCGGCTTGGTCCAGATGACCGCCAAAGGGCGAAGCTTTCGAGCGGTCGAAGACGCCGATGTTGTCCAGTCCTAAAAATCCGCCAGAGAAAATGTGGTTGTCGTCTCGGTCTTTTCGATTGATCCACCAGGTAAAGTTGATCAGTAGTTTGTGAAACACTCGCGACAAAAAGATTCGGTCTGCTTTACCTTGTTTCTTTTCGAATTGGTAGATTCGCAACGCCGCCCAAGCATGCACTGGCGGATTGGTGTCACCAAAAGCAAATTCGTACGCCGGGATTTGTCCGCTGGGATGCATGTACCATTCACGCAAAAACAAAACCAATTGTCGTTTGGCAAAATCAATATCGATCTCTGCAAACGGGATCATATGAAACGCCAAATCCCACGCTGCGTACCACGGGTACTCCCACTTGTCGGGCATCGAGATCACGTCGCGGTTGGCGAGGTGACTCCAGTCGGAGTTGCGTCCTTTTTTGCGTTCTGGCGGTGCTGGCGGGCGGTTCGGATCGCCACGTAGCCAGTCACGGACGTTGTAGTTGTAAAACTGTTTGGTCCACAGCAGACCCGCGTAGGCTTGTCGGGCAATCAGTTCTCGTTGGCCCGTCAGGTCTCCCATCACTTCATCGTAAAACTCGTTTGCTTCAGCGAGTCGCTTGCCAAAAATGGCGTCGAAGTCCTTTCCCAGTAGGTTGGCTTCGTCACGTTCAAGTTGTTCAAAGGAAGTTTGGTCCAGAAAACGTAGTCGGATTGTTTTGGTTTGACCCGATGGGATGTCAAAGCTAAACCAAGCGGCGGCTTTGGAACCGACTTGCCCTGGGTGCGTCGAGCCAGCGTTGCCGTGGATCACGCGATCGTGGAACGCATCTTTGACATAGGGGTGTTCGTTTTCGCTGCCGAAAAGTCGTTTTTGATTCGTTTCATTTTCAGTAAACATCAACGGCGCGTTCGAACCGTCTTCGTCGGGCTCGATCAGCCATTGCATTTCACCCAGCGAAGCGTGCTCCAACGACACTTGGTTGGCCGATTGGCGTTGTAGTCGCGCACGCGGCCAGTAGCCTTCGCCGGTTCGTCCATGAGCCCAAGTGTTTCGGCACCAGAGCGTTGGCAAGCAATCGATCCGCGCTTGGTCGGGGCCGCGGTTGGTGATTGAGATTCGAATCAAAACGTCGTTGGTGCCACCTTTGGCGTATTCTGCTTGCACATCAAAGTAACGCGATTCGTCAAACACGCCGGTGTCGACGAGTTCGTATTCTGATTCAGTTTTGGGGCGATTGGCGTTTTCGTCGACCAGTTTTTGATAGGGGAACTCTGCTTGCGGGTATTTGTACAACGCTTTCATGTACGAGTGCGTGGGCGTTG
>CAZKTR010000330.1:0-4243 GCA_964555525.1 uncultured Pirellulaceae bacterium | reverse complement strand
TGTAACGGCGCCTAGCTGTATCCAAAGTATAGTGGTTGCAAATGGATTGCGCGGCGATTTCCAATTCAACTTGCCCGCCGATTTGACATCAGCGTGATTCTTAAACTTAGCGAATGAAAACGGTCCGGCGACCGTATCCCGTGGAGTGGCAATGATAAAGTAAAATGTTGCGTTATCATCCACTTCCTCATAGGTGTCACCAGCAAAGCGGTTTCGTAACTTTCGCCCGGCGGTTCGAAGAAAGATAAAAGAGTTCGTTGTTGCGAATTCTTTGATCGGGCCTACCTTGGGGTAATCGTATGGACTAAAGATTACACTGGAAGAATTTGGCGGGCAAATCACCGTATCGACGCTATTACACTCGACGAACTCATAACGGTTGGGCATTTTCATCGAGTAATCTGCGTTGCAAGGCTTTGCGAACAAACATAATGAAAGAACAATGGAGCCAAAAAAGACGTATCTCATTTTCATTCGGTTGGTTGCGGATTTTAGTATTGTAGACGCTGTCGATCGATTCTATTTCTAGTGGCGTAATCCGTAGCCGTTGTCGCCAGACTTCGGGGTGCGGATCGGTAAGGCTCCTGAACTCTGGTGAGCCCAGCTACGACCACTTCCGTAAAGTGTTCAATCCCCCAGCGGTTACTTGGGTGCTTCTTCAGGCGTGTCGTCGTCCTCGAGTTCCTCTTCCGGAATTTCAGCGTACAGTCGATCGACGAATCCGTTGATGGTGATGGACGTTAGCCCTAAACCGTTGCGATACTTAGGGGCGATGATTTCTTTTGGGAGATTCAAGTTTTCAAACAATCTAAAATTTGGCTGAGTGGCCTTAGCGACTTGGCTTTGAACTGACTCGTCGGTGTCTATGTTGTGAGGAGGCCCGTCGACCCGACTGCGAGTCCAAGCGGACTTTTCTCCATCAAAAATTGTGAAGCCTTGCAACCAGGGTGTGCCGGTGGCGGAAACAACGTTTTTGGGTTGCTGATTGAATAGTGGTCGCCCAAACGCCGTATCGAAAATTCCGTACTGGACTCGTTCGGGTTTTCCTTTTTTGGCGTAAGCTTTGATCAGGACATCGGCGGTTGGGTCTTCATGCCAGCCGGCTTTTTGGATCGCAGCCAAAACGCCATCACGAACTTGACGGTCGCCTTCGATTTCGATTCGTACGCCCGAGCCAGGTTTGAGCATCAACATTTCTAGTTTTTCTAACTTGCCGAGTGCTTCAACCGCCGGGGGATGGGGGACTTTGGCCAATCCTACTAAAGCCAACGTTTGCTTGATTCGTTCTTCTCCCACGGTAATCGTGGCGCTTTTGTGTGCCGCCAATAAGTTCATTTCGCCCAGCATTTCATCGTGCTCTAAAGAGACTCCGGAGCCCGCATATTTCCAGACAATGATCTCTTTCACTAAGCTGTAGAGTTGACTGCCGGCTTTGATCCATTTGTCATCGATCATTACAACTGGGCCAGACGATTTCTCCAAAAGGTTTCGACGTTCATGAATTGACGGTTCCGCATTGGATCGTAAATCCCAAATGCGAAGCTTAGAGTCGATCACTACCAACTTGTTTCCGTCGAGGCTAAAGCCAACTCCGGCGGCGGAGGTTTTTTCGGCGGCCAATTGCTTACCCGTTTGTACGTCGATCAAAGCCACGATCCCTTCTTTGATCACGGCGAAAAAACGCTTGGATGGATGCAAGGCGAAGTGGCCATCGGTGACATCCGGGATGGTGTAGACGACGCGTTTTTGTGCAAAGTCATGCAAGGCCACGGAATTGGATGACGAAAGTAGCAGCTGATTGTCTCCAACCAATTCAACTTTGTAACTCGCCTTTTTAGTACGTCCATAGCGACTCTTTTTTGCTCTTGGAACGGTCCACGCGAATTCAGGTTGGGCTTCGCGGCTGAGCGGGTTTACTTTGTAGGTTCGGAAACCAATCGGTTCGGAATGGTCGTCTGTTAGAACGAGGTTGATTAGCCGTTGTTGTTTTCCAGAGTAGTCAACGATTTGTTCTTCGGGTTGAAAGCACGGCCCTTGCTCGTAAGCTTCCTTGCTAGGGCAAACCCAAAATAGTTGAGTCCAGCGTGAGCGGTCGAAAGAGGTCGTTGCATAAGTTCCAAGCGCGTACCAAGGTTTCTCGAGACCGAACGAAGTTGGCACATCCGTTAATGGAGTCGCTTCAGAAACGTTGTCGCCGTAAGTTAGTGGGATCCCTACCCCGCCCTGAAACGACTCAATGGTGACGATTGGATCGAAGGTGGCCGTGAATTCTTGAAAACTAGGAGGGTTGCCAAGGAACGAAGTAACGTTGCGCCCGCTTTGAAATTCTATTTGCTTCGGAGTGATCGCCACCACTGGAAGCTTGTTCACGATCCGTTTCAGTTTTGTGTTCAACCGGTCAATTGGGACGTCGATTGATTTCCCGTTTTCTTTGATCAAGGTAACGTTTTTGACCGTTCGGCGAATGTATCTCGCGATGATCTCAAACTCCCCGTCGCCAGTGACCCACTTTTGCCATGCACCTTCACCGTTGGGATAGCGAATGTCAACAAACTTGAAAATCTTGGTCTCTTTTTTGCTGCCCGACACTTCAACCAACGCATGTTCGGGATGCGATTCGAGGATCACACCCGGTGTCCAGTTAGTGCCTCGACTTGAAGAGTAGCGTGATCGGCTTGTTCGTACTTCTACTTCGTCTCCGACTCGAATCGGATTCACTCCACCAATCAAGGTCTCAGCGCCGGTGATCGGAGTCTTGCCAAGGATCCTTCGAAGGGCCGTTGAGAGGCTTTGGTTGGGGACAGTGACGTCTGAGCCGTCCAATTTTCGAATCGTAACGTGAGTTTTGGTTCGGGAGATATAGCGTCCGATGATTTTGAATTTACCGTTGGCACTCTTCCATTCACGCCATCGTCCTTCACCGTTTGGAAATCTGATTAGACCAAACGTAAAATCTTCGGCTTCTTTCTCACCGTTTTTACCTTTGTAGGTGACGGTTGCCTTGCCGACTTTCATTTGGGTGACGACCCCTTCGTACCACAGGTCATTCTTGACCACTTGTACTTCGTCGCCAGGGCGAAACGGATCGGCGCCGTTGACGTGATTGATTTTGTTGATGTCACGTACCGCTAACACGCGGCGTCTAAGGCGGGGAGCAAGTTCGTCGATCGGTAACCTGAAATCCGTCCCGTCTGTTTTTCTGATCGTAACTTTTGTAGCATCGCGGCTGATGAAACGTCCCTCGAAATTTACGGTCCCTTCCACGTCGCTCCAGTTTTCCCATTGCCACTCTCCATTGGGGAAGCGTATCTGGTTAAAAGTGAACGTGCCCGTCTCACTACGGGTAGTTCGAGTATATTCAACTTCGGCTTCTCCGATACCCAGCGACTGGACGACGCCGCTGTGCCAGTTGGAGTACTTTTGGACCATCACACTGTCGCCAACCTTGAACGGCACAACGCCATTGACGACATTCTCTTGGCCGGTAATCGGCGAGGCCTTGACGCGCTGTTTTAGGTTCAGTACCAAATCATTGATCGCAATCGTGAGTTCTTTTCCTTCGGCGGTGCGGACCATGACTTCTTTTTCATCACGCGCGATATACCTTGCCGCAACATTTATTTTTTTGTCCTTTGTTTTCCACATTGCCCACTGGCCTTCGCCATTGGGAAAACGAATTTTGTCAAATCGAAATTTCTGTGATTTCGTGGTGCCTGCGCGTTCGAACTCAACTTCGGCCGAGCCATCTTCCACCGAAATGACAGTCCCTGGAATCCAGCCACTGCTGGATAAATACTTAACTTCAACCTTGTCGCCAGCTCGCACTGGAGCAAGGACTTCCGTTGCCGAATTGTTGGTGGGGCGTTGAGCAGTCGCGGGTGCTTGAAGGCAAAGTAAAACGGCAAATAGGGTGAGCCCTAAAAGTGATTGATGGGCGACCGCTCGCTTCACGGAAAAAATCATCATCGTATAAACCTATACATGGCCAATGGAAGTGATACCAGTAAGACTATCGAGTCTAAACAAATAGGCTAAGAATTACAAATTTTGAAATGCCATCAAAATGATGCGATACCGTGACAGTTGTTCCGGTAATCAGAAATGAAGCAAGTGGTTACCGGTTTTAGAGCGGATCGGCCAATTCGCGTTTGAAAGCGGTACCAGTGAGCACGCCTGTTTTGGTAGATGCTAATTCTTGAAGCTAACTAGTTGAGTTGGCCGCGGTACAACGCTTGAGCTTCTT
>CAZKTR010000329.1:0-4261 GCA_964555525.1 uncultured Pirellulaceae bacterium | reverse complement strand
GCTTTTGCCTCGCGAATTGTTTGGACCACAACGCCTGTTGCCAAATCCGGTTTTCGTCAAACACCGGATTGCCGCTGGCCGGTAACTCATTAATCCAAGCATACCCAACCCACAGGTTGGTATTAGGAGTTAACTGATAACCGATTCCCGGACGAAAGATGCTTTGGTTGAACCCGTCGGAATCATCAAGATAACGCAGGTGCCCGTCAAACCACCACCGAAGCCGCGATTCTGGGTCGCGATTTTTAAACTTGCCTTGCGTATTAAGCGAAAACCAAGCCCCGAAATCGTGAACCGGTTGCGCCATTGATCGATCGCATAACAAAAACGTCATACCAAAAAACAAAGTCAGCAAAACACCTCGGCCGCCGACAAACCAAGCTCGCCTAGAAAAAGAATTTGAAAGCATAAAACAAACGCCTAATATCGAACACCAACACTTAAAATCACTTCATTTATCGACAAGAATCTTCGCTCCAATACAACCTTTGAAGTTCCCCAAATTACAAATCGTCAGGAAATCTAAGAGGGACCTCAAACCAAGTTTTCGCAGCTTGCCACTGATGCCAAACTGCACAGACAGGCGAGACTAGGGAAGCTTGCGTTCGCAAAATATGGTGATGTGTTATTGCGGCCCGGCAGCAGTCGTGCGCAGCTGCTGAGTTTAACAACGATCCAGAAGGCGTACGCACTTAGGCATGGCGCAGCCGCACACAGCTCTCCAGTCTCCGGCCTTCAAACCTCTAGCCTAACTAACCCCGTCGTTGATCTTGGATATACCTAACCGCATCCCCAACACTCTGGATGCGTTCTGCCACATCATCGGGGATCCTAACGTCGTATTCTTCCTCAAGCTCCATGACCATTTCGACAGTATCAAGAGAGTCCGCGCCCAAGTCAGCAAATCGAGTGTTGGCGTTGATCTCGTCAGGTGCAGTACCAAGTGCATCAGTGTAACGCCGAGTAACCGCTTGCACTAACTGGACCGAAGCCCACAACAAGTGTCCACAATTGGGGCAAGGTGCATCGTCGGCAGGGTCAGAGAAATTGATATTGGTTTTCGCATTACACAACGGACATTCGCTGGGTAATCCTTCTGGAGTGCGGGAAGATACAGTCATTTTCAACTCGCAAGCGATCAACGGAAGATTTTTACGACACCACTCTGAACGAAGCGAGTGATCTGAATGCTAAAAATTGTATCAAAGCCCACCCGCTTCACCAAACAAAAAGAACGTTAGCCGCCGATTGCAGCTCGCAACGTACTCCGGATCTCCATTAGGAGTTTACCAAGCATGTTTTGCCCACCACCAAGTTGACCACACCCCCAAAAGTAATCCGTAGGCGCGTTCTCGACGATCTCTTGGTCTCCGGTATCCAGCAAGGCGTCACGTAATTCAACATGGGTTGTGAATTTGGCCAGCAGTGCTCTACGCATAACATCAACCTTGACGTTCTCCCAGTCCGATCGCAGTGGGAGCTCGCGTGTTTGACCAAGGTTCTTAGCTTCCTTGGGAGTGCGAGAGACACGTATCCGTTCTTCGTGTTCGGTGCCTGCGAATTTTTGAGACTGAAAGTAGTGCTCCACGGTGGGCCAGTAGCGGTCAGCGAGCGTGAATCCGTGTGCGGAGAAGTTACACAGGAATCCGTATTCATCAGAAGGAACGTAGAAAGAAATCATGGATCGAGCTCTATCAGGGGTTGAACACGAGCAAGACACTGAAATCGGTGCGAGGTTCGACGGCTAACGGATAGATTGTACGACACCGCCCTAAAACGAAGCGAGCGACGCCTGAACTACCAAAAGTGTACCAAGGCCAGCCCACGTCGCCAAACGCGGTATGTTTGCCGATGCATAAAAACTATTTTGTTCGCCACTCAATTTCTAGTTGACAACACCTAGAGGTACAATGTATCATACCTAGCAGTATTATGCAATGTCGCGTTTTGGAGGGTATCATGGTGTCGAAAGAGCTTATTGCAGCATCGACCAGACCTTTGGTTTTGGGGGTGCTGTCAAAAGGAGAGAGTTACGGATACGAGATTATCCGGGAAATTCGTACTCGATCTGACGGACAACTGGAGTGGTCAGAAGGGATGCTGTATCCAGTGTTACACCGAATGGAGAAAGAAAAATTGATCGTCTCGTCATGGAAAATTGGCGATAACGGGCGGAAACGCAAATACTACCGACTCAGTGCATCCGGGAAGCGATCGATGGCAGCAGAGCGGAAGCAGTGGTTGACGGTTCACAATACCTTAGGAACATTTTGGGGAGCAAAAACATGTTCGAGCTAGAAAACGAGATTACGCATTGGAAACAGGCGGTTGTCAGCAATGGAGTTGTTAGCTCCGAAGAACTAACAGAACTCGAATCGCATTTGCGCGAATCAATCGCAGCGCTGCGCGAGAAAGGGCTCACCGCGCAAGAGGCGTTTACGTTAGGGGCAAACCGTTTAGGGCATCCTCTCGCGCTGCAGAAAGAGTACGCCAAAAATAATCTGAGTGCGAGATGGAAGCAGCGAGTGTTTTGGATGCTTGCGGGCTATATTGGTATCGGGATGATCGAGCGCATCGTTTCTGTCATTGGCACGACAACCGGGGCAGCCATGGCATATGGTGGTTTCGGAGGATCGGCATCTGGCGTCGCGATGATTTCATTGATGTTTATCGCTTGGAGTGTCGTTTTCGTTACCGCATTTCGAAAGAGGCATTGGTTGGGTAGTAAGAACGACGTTCTACCTCTGAAATGGATGGTCGCCATCGGAGCAACTTTGGTCCTCGCACCCGCCATCAATATGTTAGCGCGTACTGTATCGATAATGTCGGTAGGAGTAGTTTGGTACGGTGAAGCGTCGACCTACCTGCATTTTGGCGGGTTCATGTTGAATTTCTGCATTGCGACACTTTGCCTCGTTGCATTGTGCAAGCTCAATGATCGGACCGCCTGGAACCTCGATTGAGTTGCGGCGATTTCTTCTCTCCATCGTGTTTAACCGATAACACAATGCTTGAGCCCGGATCACGGTCCCTTGAAGCGTTGCTGTAGCTACCGAACGACGATGGAATAGGCTCGGAGAAGGATTTGTCTGGCGGCGCGAGCTTAGGCGATCCGTCATTATCGAGCGGGAAGTATTCAAGCAACTCTTCAGGCTGCCCATCCCACGTCACGAAAACCCACAGCCCATCTCTATCATCGGAGACATGAAGGTCAACTTTGAGAGGCGGCAGTCCGCGATAGGTCGACCCATACAACGGCAGGTAACGTGGTTCAGAATCTGGCGTCAACACGGTTATTCCCAACACGGCACAGTCGTAATCGTAACTCGCGTAAACCTCAAGAGTGGTTTTATTCAACACGGTTTTGCCAAGCACGACGTGGTTCGGTTCGATCACCCCAAGCAAACCAACGTTTGATGGGAAAAGGATGAATCGCGATGCCAACGCGGCTATGAAAACAAGAGCCAACGCGGCACAGGTAATGTAGAGATTCTGGCGCATAAACCGCACAGCGAAAGGTTTTTACGACGCCGCTTCTCACCGAAGCCAACCAACGTCGCAACACCAAACAGTTTACCAAAAAGAAACCACGTTGCCAAAGCGGCGATGTCCGCGAGGCCCCCTGACCTCTCACAACATTTCACTAGGTCCGGCTCCCTTGGAAATAACTGTATCACTAAAAGGATTGCCGACAGATAATTTTCCCCGAATTTTTTCCTTGACATCTGTCGTCTACCTTGTTAAATTTAGTCAACTAAACGACAGGCAGCCACCGATACCTATTTCGATTGACTGCATTGACTTCAAAAAAATGGAGACTCGCCATGACAGCGACGCAGCTCGGAAGAGTACAACTGCTCATCATGCAGGTGCTTTGGGAAAAAGAACGCGCGACGGCTCGGGAGATCACCGATGCGATCAACGAAATCGAACCGATCGCCCACAGCACAGTGCAAACGTTACTTCGAGGCTTGGAAGAGAAAGAAGCCGTCTCTCACGACGCCGAAGGCCGAACGTTCGTATTCTTTCCGTTGGTCAAGGAAGCCCAGTTCAAACAAAGCGCGACCAGCGATCTTGTCCAGCGCGTTTTTCGCGGCAAGGCGGCCAGCCTTGTTTCTCACCTTTTGAAAAACGAAAAGGTTTCTGCGAAAGAGATTGATGAGATTCGGAAGTTGATCAACCAACAAAGCAAGAAAAAATAAGAGGCTGTAATGTTTGATTTTAGTTACGAGACTCAGGCTTTCTTCATCGACGCAGCTTC
>CAZKTR010000328.1:0-4270 GCA_964555525.1 uncultured Pirellulaceae bacterium | reverse complement strand
AGATCATCCAAGCGGCGGCGAGGTTCAAAATTAAAACCAGCGTGTACTTCATTGAAGGGAAGGCGACTTTTAGGAGATTGAGTGAAGCACGAAATTTTAATACGAGATAGAAATAAAAAAAGCCGGCTCGTCGAGTTGGACGAGGCCGGCTTAATTGTTTTTTACCTTGTTTTCGGTTGGCAAGAAGGCCAACCAGAATTAGGCACGCTTACGGCGACGGAATGCAACCATTCCAAGGCCGATTGAAGCCATCATCAGTGTAGATGGTTCAGGAATTACTGCGTTGTTTGACGCTGCAGTACTACGGAACCCGATAACACCGGCAGTTACATCAGTGCGATCAACGCTTCGTTCTCCAAAATCAGCGAACGCAGCGAAGCCCAAATCGCCATTGCCGCTAATAGAAGTAGGGGGGGCAAAACCAGTGAGTGAGTCTAAATTATTTGCAATTAAACCATTGAACTCATCATCTCTCGTGTTATCCGAAAAGATTGATCTACCGCCATCAGAAAACGGATTATTATCGAAGTTGAATTCGCCGGCAAGAACCCTTTCAATCGGAGTATTCACGTCGCCAATTGCGACTTGGCTTGTCCCAAAACCAGAAATCGTTTCGTTGGGCTGATTTCTATCACTGAGACCGTTGTTATTGAAATCAAAACCAGTCAAACTAAGTAGTGCACCCTCACTGTTGCTAACATTACTCGTCGCAAGTTCCAAGTCGTAAAGCAGGGAAGCACTCGGCTGACCGATTGGTCCCGATGTGTCTGACAAACGGAAGGTTGCTAACGCACTGACCTCCACACCGTTGCCGAACGTGACTGGATCAAACTGGATCGAACCTCGATTGCTAGCAGTGCCAGGGATCACGGTTCCATTAGTCAGCTCAATTGGAGTTTCGAAACTGTTATCAACTGTGTTTCGATAACCCAAGAAAAACGCGATGTCATCAAGACCGTTATCCTGAAGACTAGAACCAACGTTAAAGCTGTCGGGGACAGCATTCGAAGGATCGAAGTTAAACTGTGCACCGTTCGTCGCAGTCAACGTTAAAAGTTCTGCATTTGCTTGTGAGCCAATCAGAACAGTCATCAGCATGACTGTGGTTGCAATTATTGATTTTTTCATAGGAGTGTCATCATCAAAATGGGGAGAGGGTCTACACTGGCCGCAAGTATAGCAACCTACACAAACGACAAAAAGGGCAGTATGCTAAAAATCCGGAGATGCTAGCGAATAGGTGGTTTGCGGCGTAAAAATCCGATTCGCAAAGCCCTCAGAATGCCCATTTTAACGCTAGTCATCGCCCTGAAGCGTTTTGCTCAGGATATTGGTCAGACGAAAGCTGTTTTGCATAATTTTGGCATCACCATTTTCAATGGTCGCCGAGAAGTCAAACATGGCTCCCACTTGCTCGTTCAGTTCCACCACTATCTTCAATAAGTCGCCTGGGCGAGCAAAACCGCGGTATCTTGCCCGACTCACCTTAACCAACACTCCCAAAGCCCATTCATTAAACAATGGATCATGGGTGTTGAATTCTTCCATGGGGTTGTATTTCGCAGCAATCAAAATCCCGGCTGTTTGCGTCGACATTTCTTGCATCATGGCACCGGGCAAAATCGGGGCTCCGGGAAAGTGGCCCGCGATAAAGAACTCGTCGCCCCTGACCGTCGCTTCAGTGACAATCTTTTGATCGCTAATCTCAACGATATTTTGCACTAATAGATACGGCGATCGGTGGTGCAAGTAGTCTTCAATCGAATCAAAACTGTGTTGGTAGTACTTCATAATTCATCGATCTCGGTAGATTTGGGACTTACATCAGGCGCAAAGCGACAATTGGCATCTTGAAATTTAACCGGAAATTAGCCTGCAAGCGACACCAACAGGAATTGATTTTCGCAATAGAGCAAAACACCATCCCTAACTTTGAATCTTGAGGATTCCGGTGATAGTTGGACTCTATTAGCCGTTTTGGCGCTAGCCACGGTTGCATCGCGCCAAAACCGTGGATAGCGCCAAAACGGCTCACGTTAACTTCAGCCACCCTAATAAAAACCGAACTCTAGCCACTCCGGCTGCCCCTAAAATCGAAATGCAACAAAACTAGTTAACAAAAACATACTGGTAAAAAAACCACTAACCGGTCTTGACTCACATTAAGATATCGAAAAAATCAAAACATCACGCCAAAGACTTGGCCCTGTGCTGTGTGCATTTTTGACGGCATTCGCCCCGACCTTGCAAACAGCACAACACTACCTGATAAGTCTTTTCGTTGGCAAGAAGCTAACGTGTGCTTGTCCTTGATTGTCACTTACCTATCTCACTGTCACTTACTTTCGAGAACAGCTTGGCAATGGTTCTCTTTGACGCTTGATCGTCTAAGCCGACTGCCAAACGTTCTTTAATTCAAGGGAGCTGTTACCATGTTGGTTTTATCACGCCGCGCGAATGAAGAAATCGTTTTTCCATCGCTCGACATTACCGTCAGTGTCGCACACTGCACAAACAAATCCGTTCGACTGGGCATTAAAGCACCTCGTCACATTCGCATCGTTCGCGGCGAGCTAGAACCGCTGGCCCAAACTGTGGTCGAAGTTTGCTCACCCAATTCGCAATCGCTGCTCAGCGCAGACTGTCTCACTGCCGAAGTTAACGAGCAACTTTGCGAACAGGACGTTCGAAATCAGATCGACACCATCAAGCTGGCGGTTCAACTGGCCCAAACCCAACTCGACCACCAGCGCGAACAGCGATGCCAAGATGCGCTTACGTATGCTTTGCAAGCAATCGCGAAACTTGAATCTTCACTCACTGCACCGCCAAAAGAAAGCGAATGGGTGCGAGCGGATTCGACTGCCGAAGCCGTTCATGAAATCGGCTGCGGGTACCGCGTCGGGACTTAATCTTAAGAGTTTGACGCTTGCGGGAATTTAGTGGCTGAGCGGACTCAAGGGTGGCTATCTTTTATTGGTTTCGCCGCGAATGTGGCCGCCGCGCATAGCTGCGGGTGGAAACCTACTCGCACTCCCTTTAACCCCAAATGGAGTGAGATGTTGTAGCCTAATGTGTACGATCACTACTGAGCCGCAGGGCGATAGCCCGGCGGCTCAATTTCCTGGCTTACGCAGGGCTACATGTCACCACTATCGTGGCTATTCATACTCGACAAACTTAGTCTGTGAACTCCCATCCACAGCTATGCACTGCGATCCCTATCGAGATGGATTTAAGTCCGCTGACCACTGGCGGGGCTGCATTGCCTCCGCAAGGATTCGTAGCCTCATCCACTACAAAAGGATTCGTGCTCGCAATGAACATTTCAACCTCACTGGGCCCAGCGTTTAACGATCTCCACGCCGACCTCCACCGCCACTAGCATTTCATCCAAGCACGCCCATTCCAGCGGCGAGTGGATATTGTGTTGGCCCGAAGACAAATTAGGAGTCGGTAAACCTAATTCAGTCAATCGCGAACCATCGGTACCGCCGCGCACGATAGTTGTTTCATACGGCAACCCCAACGCTTTGTGAGCTTCCACCGCGTACTGGACCGCTCGTGGTTCCTTGCCCAACCCGTCAGCCATGTTTCGGTATTGTTCAATAATCTCGATGTCCACTTCAATCCCCGCAACCGCTTGACGAACCTTTTCAGCGGCCGCTTGTAACACCGCAGCGTGCTCAGGCAGCTTCGCAGTATCAAAATCACGAATCAAAACCTTGAGCTTCGCTTCGGCAACGCCCCCTTCGATCACATACGGATGCAAAAACCCATCTCGCCCCTCGGTTCGCTCGGGCGACAAACCCGCAGGCAACTCTGCCAAAAACAACCCCATCGCTCGAATCGCGCTGACCATTTTGTCTTTGGCGATGGCGGGATGGATGTTGACGCCTTTAAACGTGACCAACGCCATGTCCGCCGAAAACGTTTCGACGTCGATATCGCCTTGGCCGCCGCCATCAAAGTTATAGCAAGCAACGGCGTCAATCGCGGCGACGTCGACATGGTCCACACCGTGCCCAACCTCTTCGTCACAAGTAAAAAACACTCTGACCGGGCCGTGTTTAATCTCCGGATTCTCCAACAAAACATTGGCGACTTCCATAATGATCGCAACCCCCGCTTTATCGTCGCCGCCCAACAACGTCGTGCCATCAGTGGTGATAATGGTCTTGCCTTTTGCAGCAGGCAGTTCCGCACAAGTCGCCGCAGCGATGATCTTGGTCGGATCCGCCGAAAGAACGATATCGTTGCCATCGAAATT
>CAZKTR010000327.1:0-4274 GCA_964555525.1 uncultured Pirellulaceae bacterium | reverse complement strand
GAACGTCTAAAACAACAACTCTTTCTTACTTGCAGTTTGCAGAAGCAGATGACACCTTCCCATATCGCTTAGTGGGTTCCTACGAATACGGACGGTCATTGGACAATCTTGGCGAACTCGCGAATTCTTCGACGAAAGAAGAGATCGAGGTGTATGACAAATTGATTGCAATGAACCCAGAGTACTCGTTTTATAGTGGAGCAGCATCGGAACTTGGTGTGGGTGTGAAGCTTGATTCGCTCGACACTTCCGATAAAGAAATGTTCGACGTCAAATACTTGCGGCAGTCGCTGGCTTGGATGATGGCCTTAGCTCGGTCAGAACTGGGAGCGACGATTTCAATGTATGGAGAATCCAAAGATCCTTTCGGTACCGCAGTTGCGATCGGAGGCGTAGGGTTTGGGAGTGAAGAACTCTTAAGCATTCTCGTAGATGATCTTGCCGCTCATTTAAAAGCAGCTCAGCGCGATCCAGGCTATCAAGCGGCTGTAGATCCGAAAGAGAAAGTCGACGAAAGCTCATTAGGCTACTTTCGCCGCACGCAGCTCATCAACGACTTGTTAGCTAAGGTGGTTAGTTCTGGCGATCCTGAGATTGCCGTGATGGCTAAACCTTATGCCGAAACGTCGAATCGGTATACAGAATCTATGGCTAAAAAGATTGTTCTGGCGACGACTCGGGTATCGTCCACCAGCGGATCGACAACGAGGACAGTTTCGGACACCGAACAATTTTTGGGGGTTCGATTTCAAGACCGTGTGAACTTGCTGCAATGTCAGCGGAATCTTGAAAGGGCATTTGGCCCTCCGAGCGAATTTACTTCGGCACTTCAGTAAATCTGAAAGTGGTTTGAGGCGGTTCAGTTAACCGGTTTGCAGAGGAAACCTCTTTAACAAAGAGCGTTCCTCTATTTTTTTTTGGCTAGGCAGTAGTGGACGAGGCTACGAGTCCTGAAGCTTCTTAGCCCCGCGAGGATTCACTCGAGGGCACCCACAAATAAGGTCTTTGCGTACCGCTTACGGAAGTCCCAAGAAAATGCCTTCAGGTTCGGCATTGCCAAGTTGTATGCCGTCGTTAGCGACGGGGACAGGCTCCAGTGGCTTTGGCTGCACTATCTGTTGGCGCTGGTTTCGAGCTTGTTTGTCCCAGACTTGTTTGTAATACGGAACCTTTGACTCTTTTGGCAGTGTTGCACCAGCTAAGATAGCTGCGTCGATTTCGTCTTGGGGTAGAACCCAAGCTCGGACCGAAGCGTGACCGCTGGACGTCGATCGACCGCCGGCTTGATTCGAAAACGGTCGCAGGCCTCGTAAAACCCTGCCATTAGAACTTCGTACAACTCCGCCCAAGCCAATCGTTCCGCCGTCGGGAACACTGACGCTAGTTCTAACGTTGAACTGCCTGATTACCGGCAGTTGAATGGTTTGATTCCGTAGTTGAGCCGATGCTTGGGAGCCAGAGGTTAACAGCGCGACGACTGCGGACATGATGATTATCAGTTTTACGTTCATCCAAGCACTCCAGCTCGTTCTGCGAAGTTCGAAAAGTTTGCGTGTATCGTACGCTAAAGTCTGGCTTGGGGCAATGTTTGGTGTGGGGACAGTTGCCTCCGGCCTGTCTTTCGCGGTGGCCGAACGGCAACGCTTTTTGTTTTTGCGGCAGTTAGAATTGGCAATTATTTGGAACGACTGCGCTGGCTGGTTTCGCGTAGGCATAACGTTTTCGCTCGGCCGGCGCGGAAGACCGGCTGGAAGCACCGTCGCCACCTTGCCACCTAAAGGTGCCGGTGGGGGGAAGTTGTCGCAAACCGATAAAAGGGTAAAATCTAACACTTGCCACGTTTGATAACCCCAAAGACTTCATGACAAAGTTTCGCCCCTGCATCGACTTGCATGACGGACAAGTAAAACAAATTGTTGGAAGCTCGCTAAGAGATTCAACTACTCCGCATCCCTCCGATTCACCCGCCAAAGACGCGTTGGTTGAAAATCACGTAGCGGAACATCCAGCAGAGTGGTTTGCCAAAAAGTATGCCGACGACCAACTAACTGGCGGTCACGTGATTAAACTCGGGCCCGGCAACGAGCCGGCTGCTTTGTCGGCGTTGAAGGCTTACCCGCAAGGTCTGCAGATTGGCGGCGGCATTAACTTGGACAATGCGTCCAAATGGTTAGACGCGGGAGCGTCGCATGTGATCGTGACTTCGTGGTTGTTTGATACCGAAGGACGTTTCCAAAGTGAGCGCCTGGATCAACTGGTTGCCGGAGTCGGCAAAGAACGGATCGTGCTGGACTTGAGCTGTAAACGAAATGGCGATGGCTGGACGGTTGCGATGAACCGCTGGCAAACGTTGACGGACCTGAACGTCGACATCCCAACGCTCGATCGACTGGCTGATCGATGCGATGAATTTTTAATCCATGCCGCCGACGTCGAGGGTCTCTGCCAAGGAATTGACGCGGACTTGGTGCGCGTGATCGGCGATTGGGGAAAAGTCCCGATGACCTACGCCGGCGGTGTCGCCAGCATGGCGGACGTCGAACTAATCGACGAACTTAGTAATGGGACGCTGGACGTTACCGTGGGTAGCTCGTTGGATCTGTTCGGTGGTAGCGGCGTTGCTTACGACACACTGCTGTCCTGGAATCGGACTCGATCAAAGCCAGAGTAAACGTTGAACTTTTTGGTTGATGCAAAACCAATCAGCGTCATCTTAAACTCTTCGGCCAATTGAACCGCAATGCTCGACGGAGCCCCAACGGCGATCAACACTTCAAATTTGGCCGTCAACGCTTTCTGCACCAACTCGAAACTTGCTCGGCCGCTAACGACCAAAATACGAGCGACTTGATCGTCGAGGCTATGTTCCATATGGGACTGGCTTAGCAGTTGCTGGCCGACCAGTTTGTCCACCGCGTTGTGTCTGCCGACGTCTTCTCGCAACGTAATCAACGTTCCGCCGTCATCGAACGATCCGGCCGCGTGCAGGCCGCCGGTTTCGTCGAACACGGTTTGTTGATTTCGCAGCTTCGGTGGTAAGCTTGCGATGGTTTCAGCATTTAACTGGACGGTCGACGGTACGGGTTTGAACCCCTGCGCCATCACGGCTTCAATGGATGACTTGCCACACACGCCACAGCTAGAGGTCATATAAAAGTGCCGTTGTAATCGCTCGACCGAGAAGTCAACGCTGGGAGCAAGGTCAACGATTAGCGTATTGCCGTGTGTGCCACCTTCCGGGGCGGGGCCGGCGTGGTCGATGTTTTGGATTTGATCGGCGGACTGGATCACGTTTTCAGACAACAGAAATCCAGCGGCTAGTTCCGCATCGTTACCGGGCGTCCGCATGGTGATGGCGAGGCTTTTGCTTTGGCGTTTGACGGTTGGGCCGTAGACAACTCGGATCTCTAGTGGCTCTTCGACCGCGACTAAGTCATCACAAGTTTGCTTTGCGTAACGCTCCGATTCGGCTGTGCCTAGTTGGTAGCGCTGGATAGTGACGGGTTTGGTGGGTTCGTCTTGCACTTGAAAATCCAAGTATAGTTTTGGGGGCCATCTAGAAATTTACTAGTTGGATAATTGAGCGGTTTGATTTTGAGTAATCAAATACAAGCTTGACGCGCGCGTGCATCTTTAAACTACAAAAAATGCACTTGCTTGCGCTGCGAGCTTGTATTGAAGCCGGCTTTGGTTGCTTGACCGGCGCTTAAGACAGGCCGGAGAACTGTCGCCACCCTAAACAATCAGCATCGCGTCGCCGTAACTATAAAACCGATACTTCTCTTCCAACGCCTCTGCATAAGCCCGTGCCATCAGTTCGTCGCCGCCGAAGGTTCGAATCATGACCAGCAAGGTACTGCGAGGCAAATGAAAATTTGTCAGCATGCCGTCGACCGATTTGAACTGGTAAGGCGGTTTGATGAACAAATTCGTTTCGCCTTCCCAAGGTTTTAGCTCGCCGTCAGCGGCTGCGGTCTCCAATACCCGAACGCTGGTCGTGCCCACCGCGATCACTCGACCGCCCGCTGCTTTGGCTTGTTTGATCGTGTCTACTGACTTTTGTTCGATACTGCCACGCTCGAAGTGCATGTCATGCTCTTCCAAATTAGCCGTTTTGACAGGGCGAAACGTTCCGATGCCTACGTGCAAAGTCACTTGAGCAATCTTTACGCCGCGGTCGATTAGCCGCCGAATCAAAGGCTCCGTCAAATGCAAACCAGCCGTCGGCGCCGCGACAGCTCCCGCGTGCTTTGCAAAGATGGTTTGATAATCTT
>CAZKTR010000326.1:0-4295 GCA_964555525.1 uncultured Pirellulaceae bacterium | reverse complement strand
CCGCGGATGGTTGACTTTGAGCATTCTAGCCACTTGCTCAAGTCGTCGGCTTTTCCAAACCCAACGATGGCATACATATGGCAGCCACAGCGCCAACCCAACAGTGCCGCCCAGCAAGATCACGGTTCTTTGAAAGGCCGTCGTATCATAGAAGCGGTCGAGCATAAACACGACGATCCAAGACAAAACCAACCCAAGTGCCGCCGCGCACAATCCCTCCACCAGCTTCACCACCCAAATTCGACGCTGGTATTGAACCAACTTCGATTTTATCTTCGGCGGCAATTTCAGCTTCGCTCTTCCTGTCGCACTCATATTCAATGCCTGTCGTTAAGTTGAATTCAACACGTCAACGTGGCACGGCAATCTGCCGTGAATTTATCTGTAAGCGGCAACAACACCGCTACAACAATATCTACACTTTACACTATATCATATCAAACCAGCCAGTTTCCTGCCGATCCAAAAACAAGACAGCAAGCACAAAATCACGCCTGTGAGTATTGGATTAGCCCAAATACGCAACCGTTTAATCTGCGCTTCTGGCGATTTAAGTTTACGGATCGATTCAATTACTCCAGCCGCCTTTTCGGCCGCAACCAGTTCTCCTCGTGTCACCAATGCAATTTCTTTCAGTGACGTTGTGTCTGCTGGCTTACCAACTTGCTCGCGTTCCAAACCTTGAACGCTAATGGCTGTTTTTATCTGAGCACCAGATTCTTTACAGCTGACAGTGACTTGATGTGGCCCGTTTTCTTCGGGCACAAAAAATCCTGAAAACAAACCCCATTGGTCTGCGTTGGATGCTGCAGTGAGTTTTACGTTGTTTGTGTTTCCTGATGGAGCGACGATCTGGACCGTGACGTTTCCAGACTGCAACGGCTCACCCGAAATCGACATCGCGTTGGCGTTCAAGGTCAACGTCTGTCCCGTTTTCGGCCGGTCGGGCGAATAGAACAACCGCAATGCATCACCACCGGCCATGTTTCGCTGGTACGCCATCCACCTAGCGACTTGACCCCAAAAGCGATAATGATATTTGTCTTCCACACCTTCTCGCCAACGCCAAGCGCCATCGGTTCCCATAAACAAAATCTTACCTGCCCCAAAGGTCTTGGTAACCAATAGCGGAATGCGTCCGTTTTCATTTGACTCGGTCGCGTGCACCGCCAAAACTTCTGACCCCACCTTCGCACGCAAAACAGGAGCGTACCACTGGAAACCCGGCAAACTCCGCCACACCAGATCGTTTGCTTCAGACGTGTCGGCCAACTTAGTCAGCAAGCTACCCACGCCCGATTCGGTTAACTGAAACTTGGACGGGATCCTGTTACCCCAGCCTTTGGGTTGTTGAACATCAAAAATGATCGGGAACAACGGCTTCAAATCGGATTCGAACAACGAAAGCTGCCTGCCACCAAACCCCGGCATTAAAATCAGTCCCGTTGCCTGATTTTCAACAACGCCTCGAATTCTGGTACAGTCCTCTAAAGACAACTGGCCTTTCTCGATGCCTACGTCGCCCAGCAAAATAACATCGTACTTAAGTAGTTCCTCATCTTTTTTGGGAAACTCTTTTAGGTAGTCTTTACCACCGCCGGCGCTTTTAAGCGACGGGTAAAACAAAATCGATTTGACATCAACACCGGGATCACGCACCAAAGCATTCCGCAAATAGCGATACTCCCAACGAGGGTAAGATTCGACGATCAAAACTTTCAACGACTCCTTGCGTATCGATATCGGTGCTTTGAGCGAGTTGTTCTTTTCAATCCGCTCATCGGTGACCAGCGGGCAACTTAGCTCAAGCTCAAACTCGCCAACCTTTTTCGGGCGCCAGACAAACGCACTTTGCAACGTTCCATTAGCTGGGACCGAAAACGTCTCTTGCAACTTTTCGCCTCCCGACGAAGTCAGTGAAACACTAACCGGTACCTCGCGGGGCATCGTGCTACTAATCGAAAACGGGATTCGAACCGGTTTATCGACCACGCCAAAAGTCGGCGCATCCAAACTAACCACTTCAAGATCTGGCAACGACGCTTCGCTACCCGCTTGAATCGCAAACACCGGCACGTCTTTCATGCGAAGCTGAGTCGCCGCTTCTGTCGGCACGCCTCCGATGTTCCAGTTTCCATCGGACATCAACACTACCGCTCGCAAATTACTGTAACGTTGCTCAAGCCCACTCAGCGCCGCATTGATATCAGTGCCTTTGTTTGCGTCATCCAACTTGGAAGAAAACGGTTCAATCACGACATTCAATCGTTCGCCATTCTCATCGGCTTGCGAAAGTGGCTCCCAAAAATCCTGCTGGGTCAACTTGGCAATCGCCGCCGATCGCGAAATCGCAGCCGCAGCGGGTTGGTCTGGGTTAACAACATCCTCGGTCAACATACTGTTGGATTGATCCCACAACACCAACAGGGTTGGTTCCGACTTTGGCAAAAACTGCTGCAACCATTCCGGCTGACAGGCAACCAATGCGACGGCACAAATCAACAAAAACCTCAACGCCTCCAACACACACTGAGACCGTTTGAACCCAGTCCGCTTCAACGCCAGACCAGAAACGATCGCACCCGCAATCACCAATACAATCGCAAACGCCGTCATCAAGGGTGTGAAAGAAAACGAAAACCACTGTGAATCGATCATGCTGCTCTCCTTCGTGCAGAACCGATCGTTCCAACCGCTGATTCGGCTTCTGGTTTTGGCGGCATGCAAAAGATAGCTTCAAATATAAGTGCCACGCCCGCCAAAACGATGAACAACTTCCAAACCTCACTCGCCAGCGAAGCATCATTGCTCAACTGCTCATCAACGATGTGGTAGTCCAGCCCAGAAAACAATTCATCGATCTCCGTTCGCCCGACCGTGTCAGTGCGATCTTCGGCGGAACTACGATTAAGTGCGATCAGCTGTTTGTCATCACCATAAACGCCGGCCTGAAGCGAGTTATTTTCGGACAACACAAAATCTTCGCCACTGTCTTCAAACGTCAATCCTGGCAGCTTGTTGGCTTGTTTGGCCGCAATCGTACCGGCTTCAAACTGCTTCGCAGCACCAAGCGACTCGGCAGCCGCCGCAATCATCCGATGCACCATCGCGAACAGCGTAATGCCCTCACGGCCAAGGTTGGAATGCGTCGCCGCAGGCCAAGTCCCCAAAAAGTAAATCGTTCCCGCATCAATATTGGCTCGTGACAATATCGGTGTTTCATCTTTCAGCTTCGCCAATACCTGCACATCGCCCTCGGCCGCGCTATGGAGGTATACTCGCAGATCATCAACCGGCAACGCATCACCATTGCGAGTCCTGGCCAACAACCCGGATCGATTGTTCCAGTAATTAATCGGATCGCCTTCGCCATCAAACGAACTCCACGGCTGCCATTGAACGCCAGCAAACGAAGTGTCGCTTGGATTATCCGGCGGCATAAAAATTACCGTGCGTCCCATTTCGATAAAGCGTTCGATTTGTTTTGTCGTCAACTCATCTGGAAACTCTGCCTGCCAAACAAGAATTGCCGTTTCTTGCCAATCGATTTCACTCACACGGTCGGGCGCCACGACTTTAGACAGATACTCAGAATTTTCATCAGTTGCCGTTGCCGCGGCTAAAGCAATCGCTCGATGAACCTTCGGCAAATCGGTGACGATGACAGTTTTTCGTGGCAGCGCTTGGGCAAACGCAAAATGGCAAGCGTTATCGCTGGGGCTCGAGTCCAGCGGAAGTTCGACCTTGCCCCAGCCAAGCTTGAGCTCCGGGTCGATCGGAATTCGGTGGCCGTTCACCGAAGCAATCTCACCTTCGATATCCACTTCTAATGTCGACCGCAAACCACAGATATTAAAAGTCACTGGAATCGAATCCGAACTCAACGTCGATTCCCCATTTCGTTCGATCGTAAAGTCAACCACCAACTCCGATTTGTCCAGTGAATCAACTCGAGCATAACGAGTCAGATTCAAAGCGTAATTGGCTTCGACCGGCTCGGCGAAGTTCAACAAGTGAAATCGAACGCCTTCTAACTTTGAAAATCCACTGTTGATTGCTTTCCAACGAGTATTTTCAGGTCGCCAATCGTTCAATCCAGAGTCCGAGCAAATCCAAACATCGGTTCGTCCGGTTTGATTGTCATTAATATAGTCCAGCGTTTTGTCCAACATCGCTCCGATGTCAGCTTCGGCTTCGGTTGGTTCAGCGGCCGGCAAATCGAGCAAGTCATCCACATCGTCCAGCTCGATTGGTTTTGACGAAAACCCGTCAACCAAAACAATCGATGGCGAACC
>CAZKTR010000325.1:0-4313 GCA_964555525.1 uncultured Pirellulaceae bacterium | reverse complement strand
TTGACCTTGGCACCAGCTTGTACGGTTCGCTGATTGAAGCGGGCGTTGATCCCCACGGGATCACGATCCAAGACATTCGGACCACCTACTGCAGGGTCGCTTGGGATTGCGATTCCCTGCGATGAACCGAAGTCGCGTGCGCCAGGGGCAGCGTTGTTTCTAGAGTTAGGTGGAGGAACATCTACTTTTTGCGAGGCCGTTACGCCTTGATTTGACGCGACAGAAAACAGTACATTTGCATTCGGGTCATTTTGAGTTGATGCGTAGTCGAAAGCCAAACCAAGGGTTTGTCCTGGTTCAATTCGCGGTAGGCCCACAATCAGTTCTCTGCCGTCTTCGCTGGGACGCATATTAGGAATAAATTCCTCGGTCATTGCAATGGCGGTTAGCGACTCAGTGCTGGCAGCAAACAGGTTTACGTTTTCCATTACTTGATTGGTACGGTTGGTTACATCGACATTGATCCGCGAAACTGTTTCGGGTTGTCCGTTTTGATTGGAGACCGTAATCGCTTGTGCTCTTGAAACATTCAAACCTATTGCATCCGACTCGCTGACGCTGGGTGAGCTTGGAACGTTTGAAATGGGTGTGCCGCCGCTGGGGTCATTGACATTTACGCAAGCAGTCTGGCGTTCAGGGCGGACGCCGTCGGCGGTGACGGTTACGTTCAAGCACTGTTGACCAGCACCTTGAGCGATCGCGGTAAACGGGAAGGTTTCGGATTGGTTGACTTGCATTAAACCATTGTCAACCAAGCGAATTTTTGCCGGGTTTGATTTGCCCGGACGAACGAGTCCAGGGTCGTAGGTGATCGTCATTTCGACGTTTTCAAGTGGTTGATCGCACCGGTTTTCGACACGTAGTAGGAAATTTGCTTGGTCGCCGACTTGGACATTGCCGGGGCCTTCAATCACTAGATTGATGCAAGGCTGAACAATTTCTGTCTCAGCACAAGCTTCCGTCTGTAAACGGTCTTCTTGGCTGAGGACTTCGAAGCAGAGGCCGATGTTGCCGAGTTTTTCGGTTTTCAGTTGCATGTCTACGATTTTTGCAGGGGCACCGGGGGTGACGTCACCGACGTTCCACTCATACTGCCGACCGTACTCGGTCGGCTTGGGAGTGCTGGAAATGTATTCAATGGAATCGTCAAGATCTTTTGTGCGGACAATGACATTGCGAGCGACTTGGTCGCCTGGGTTGCTGACTTCCACACGGTAAGTGAACGGAGACCCTTGTTCGGTAACACGCGGGCCAATTGCGCGGAGGGTTAGAGCAGGAGCACTCCAGTCTACGGTGGTCACGCCGCTTTCAACAACTAATTCCGGTTGACCGAAGAGCGAAGGCCGAACGACATCGACTCGAACTTGGGTCGTACCGGGTGCGAATTGGCCAGCTGGCTGGCGGATTTGAACCGTGGCTTGTCCGTCGGTGTTTGATTTTGATTCCGCGGTTTGAGAGCCTGCGGGTGCGAATTCTGCCGGGGCACCACCAACGATCGAGTAACGAACCGGCCAGTCCTTGAGGCCTCGTCCTTCGGTATCACTGATGAGTGTGGTTAGCGCCGTAACGGTTCCTGCCGTGGCTTGGACGGGAGTCGGAATCGACCAGTTGCCATCAACCCAATGGATAATGGTGGATGCTTTGCGCCGGTCCCAACCTTCGGCTTTAGGAGCCACGCCGGTAACGTAGCTTGTCCCCGGTGAAGCCGATGAAACACTCACGAAGGTTTGGCCTTTGCGGAGCTCAATGTCGTCGACTGGGGTTGGTGTGCCGCGGCTAAGAATTTGGTTTTTCAAACCGGTTCGCCCCCAAGCGTACTGGCCGTCGAACTTTCGAGACGAAGGTGGAATCAATTTGTTGAACGTTGAATGATGCATGCCGCCGATTTCAACAAATTGTCCAACACTATCGTTGGACAATATCCATTCGAGTGGTTGGTTTACAGCAAAGAACCCATCGCTGCCACAGATCCCTGCGATGACGACAACTTCACTGCCAACTGGGGCAATGATCCGAGAGGGGGTCATTAGCATTTGCCCTGCTTGACCGGGCGTTAATTTGCGATTTGGATCGGGGGTTAGTTTCTTGTGAGACGTACGTTTAACGCGGCCATCACAAGGTGGCGGAACGGCGGGCTGTTGAAACGCAGGGCCGCTGCTACCTTGAGCGAGGTTTTGGTTTGGAATTACTGGTGCCTGTAGTGTGGGGGCAGGCGTTTGCTGCGCTGCCGGGATAGGGTTGACCGAAGGTACAGAGGGCAACGGTTGGCTTATTTGAGGCAGGCCGACTGAGCCGGATTGGGCACCGATTAAGCTGGTGGTATCTGAGGCTGGCAAGAAAATCGACCGGCCAGTGGGGTCGATCCGAGGGATCCGCAAGCTCGAGCATCCGCAGTTAACTATGAATAAGTTGACCGCCAGCGTTGCGACGAGCCACCTGCCTAGACGAACACCGTTGGGTGAGGGGGCAAGTCGTGTTGAGTTGTGGCGTGAGTTGATCATTGCAAATCAATCCGGTTGTTTCCATACGTGCCAAAAGAGGCGCACATCATCCGTTTTGCCTTGTGTGCATAGTTCAAGGCCTAAAAACGTAGCACACGTTTTTGAGGGATGAGGTGTTTTGGCATCAAAAAATGTTGACCAAAAGCAACGAACCAGTGTCGGTCCTACGGTTCTTGATGATAAAACGGATTAAGATCTACAACCTTTCGCTCGAAGCGAGATGCAGCGCGTTCTAGGAAAGCCTTGGAACGAGCTATTAGGTCGTGTTCGATTCCTATTTAAATCTATCTATCCAGCAGCAAAGTATGTCGTCTAGCAAGAAGAGCTTGGTAGCTCGGTCGGAGGCTCCCATTTCAGTGACCGTTGCTGGCGCGGTGTTGGTACTGGGCGCGATCATGTTCTCGTGCAAGGCGATCATGGTTAAGCTGTCATTGCCGTATGGGATTGATCCTATTTCTTTATTGGCTTTGCGGATGATATTTGCGGTGCCAGCCTATATTGGAATTCTGGCGTTTTGTTTGTGTAGCGAGCAAGCCAAGCAGCAGCGGAAAACCGGGATGCTGCTACGGGAGTTGCCGAGCGTTATTTTTTTTGGTGTCTTGGGGTATTACCTAGCGAGCTATTTTGACTTCGTAGGCTTGGCTTATATCGACGCAAGTTTGGAACGAGTGATTTTATATGCATACCCGACGTTGGTGCTTTTGATATCGGCGATTTGGTTGAAACAAAAAGTTTCGTTGCATCAAGTGATTGCAATTCTGTTCTGTTACGCTGGAATTTTTGTTGCTTTGCGTTTGGGCAAGACGAATGTTCAGCATGAAAACTTATGGCTTGGTGCTGGGTTGGTTTTTTTGTCAGCCTTGACGTATGCGGCCTATTTAGTTGGCAGCGGGCAGTTGATTCCTCGGCTGGGCGTTTGGACGTTCACCTCCTGTGCGATGATCGTGTCAGCGGTTTGCGTGATCACACACTTCTTGTTGTCAGCGCCGGAAACTGGTTTGTGGAGCCATCCGTTGCCGGTCTACGGCTATGCGTTCGCAATGGCGATTTTTTCAACGGTGATTCCATCGTTTTTGATCTCGATTGGAATCAAGCGAATTGGAGCCAGTAACGCAGCAATCTTTGGCGGCATTGGGCCGATCTCCACAATCGTGTTGGCGAATCTGGTTCTTGATGAATCATTGACCGTCGCTCAGCTATGGGGCACAGCCTTGGTAATTCTTGGTGTGATCTACATTTCAGTGCAGATGAAGAAAGCACAGAGGTGACCCGTAGCTACCTTCGCCAGAAAATGGAGGCAATAGGCGCGGTAGCTCCCCGTTGTGTTGCGTGACCCATCACCTCAAATCCGATTCTTGCGTCTACGACACATTAGCGGAACCAGACTGAAAAGGCTAAGCAAAGTAGCAGTGGTTGGCTCTGGGACTGCGGTCGCTTCAAATAGCCGTAATGAACCACCCGATTGCGAACCCAGGTCAAGTTGGAAAATTGAACCATCAGATAGAGTTGCCTCAAGTAGGCCTGCTTGATCTTCAATGAGTGTTGCTTCGCCAGCTAGTAACTCAATGTTCGTGCCGTCGAGATTCGCATCTAAAACATGTAGATTGATATCCACCAGAAAAGCGGCTCGAAAAGACTCGCCGAATTCGCCGCCAAAAATGTTCAATTCGGAAAGTGTTGACGCATCAAATCCGTCGCCGACGGTGCCTCCGAAAATATTGAACACACCCCCAAAGCCGCCGCCGGCATCATCGCCAATACTACCCCCGAATAAATTGAACGTTCCTCTAATGTCTAGGTCATCTCCAACAC
>CAZKTR010000324.1:0-4320 GCA_964555525.1 uncultured Pirellulaceae bacterium | reverse complement strand
TAGTTTCAAAATCGTAACAGTTTCCAAACACACTGCTATAAAGTTCGTTGACATACTTCGATACTGCGTAAGGCGATAATTGCTTGCCAATGTTGGCTTCTAGTTTTGGTAGATCGGGGTGATCACCGTAGACACTGCTACTGCTGGCGTACACAAAGCGTTTTACACCAGCATCTTTGGCAGCCGTTAGCATATTTAAAAAGCCCGTAACGTTCGCATTATTAGTAATCGTGGGCGTGGCAATTGATCGAGGCACCGATCCAAGGGCCGCTTGATGGCTAACGAAGTCAATGTTTTGGCAAGCAGCTTCGCAAGTCATTAGATCGTCGATGTCACCTTCAACGAATTCGACATTTTCGAATTGCAAAAATGGCTCGATGTTTTCGATTTTCCCTTCTGATAGATTGTCCAAGATGCGGACAAACCCAGCTTTGTGATGAACCAGATACTCGACCAAATTAGAACCAATGAAACCGGCACCACCCGTGATTAAAAACTTGGTCGACGAAATGTCTGTGCCATGAAAATTTGCTTGGTACATACCGAATTCAATGCCGCAATTTCGACGGCTTTAGATCTAGAATTATTCGTGGCGGAGAATACTACAGTGGCCCGAATTACTTGTTTAAACAGACATTGTAGTGAGATTGAAGGGTTTCCGAAACACTACGCAAAATTGTCAGTTAGCGTATTAGCAACACATGGTTTCGTGCCGAACGTGCCGGTACAACTAAAATTGGTATGAGATGCAAGAATTCAAACAGCAACTTTACGATTCCGACGCCCAAGGATACCAAATCCGACAAAAGTCAATATCACAAGACACCCTGGTTCAGGTACGCTAACGACACTAAAGGCATTGGCAGTGAGAATTGCGTTGATCTCATCGACCTGGTTGCCTGTGTAAGTAACTCCAGACGATTGGAAGGTACTTGGCGATTGACCATCCAACTGAAAAGAATTGACACCTAGCAGCACTAATTCTTCGCTTACACTATCAATCAGAAACGTCGGTGCTCCAGAATCACCACCGCGAACATAGGTTTCATGCGTTAAAAAGTTAATCGAGTCAGCAGCGTCTCTTTCAAAAATGATTGTATCGTTGTCCGTATTCGAGCCAAAAATCACATTTTCCGAATAACCGAAGACGAGGTTTTCGCCGACCGCTTGATCGGTCGAGAGGCCAGGGTTATTGGTCTCTGAAACTCCGAAAACCAGGGCTCGTTCACCAACAATATCGATTTCGTTAGGATCGGTATTGAAGAAAGTTTGATTTGCCGTAGAACCGTCAGGGTTGGTGATTGTAACTGGCTCATCACCTTCGTATTCCAAAGTAGCGAAGTTGTAAATGGCAATGCTCGAATCAACATTGCGATCAAGAATCGCAATACTCAAATCGCTATTACCTACTCGCTGGGTACCGGTCACGATCGCTTGGAAAGGAGAGGACGTGCTATCGTTGTCAGGAAAAAATTCGAAGGTAGAACCCACAGCAGGGCGAAAATGTTGAGCCGTCAGTACAGCGTTAGAACTGATTAGCGTACCCCATCTGCCATTGTCGGTAGTACGAGCAACACCGCTGAAATCAAAATCCGCACCAATAAAATTGGTATCGTTGGTAAACCGATTGTTGGTCGCATCAGAAAAATTTTCAATTGTAATTTGAGCGGAGGCAGAATTGAGCCCAATGAGAAAGAACAGAGCAAGTGTCAAAAACGATCGAGACATCTGTAGTTCACTTTAGAGAAAGGATAAGGGCACCCAGTGGATCTCGAATAATCGAGCGGTCAAACGAGATAATCGTCAGCTGGTGATCTTACAGTAAGAAAATATCTGGTCATTGGTATAAGTAGTCTGATTGATACGAGATACCGGCGCGAGAGCAGCAAAAGCGTCGTTTTGTTCGAGTAGATGTATGTCAAAGTTCAAAACGAACGAAAAATGACACTTCTCGGTGAAGTGCACCATTTGATTGTATCAATTTTCGGTTTGTCGTTGGCTAGGCTTACTTTTTATCCAATTCTGGAACTGTAGCAGTACATGCCGAATAATGGTTTTGCTGCGGCGCCATTTGTAGCGAACTTTTTCAAGGTAACGAAGCTTGCGATTGCATCTTTCGACGTGATTGTTGGTTCTTATTTTAGTCCTCTGGTGGAGCGGCTGTTTGAGATAGACCAGAAGCTTGTTCATGCTTGGCTTGCAGAGAACTTCCAACGCTTTTGCGAGCGCGGGTATTTGGCGATACTTTGCCGTGCGTCGCATACGACGCCAAATCTGCCAAGCCTTGCTAGGGCTTCGTCGTAGAGAGAACAAGGCGAAGTCGTTTCGTCTCGTTATACGCATAACGAAATAGCCCGTCGGCACTTGCAACAATTGTTCAATGCCGTGATTTGTTCAAGTGGAAAACGTCCCGATTTCCCCGATCTGGAACGCTGGTCGACCGTCGTTGATTCGGTGAGCCAAATCGCGTTTGAGAAATATCGTAGCTTGGTCGAAAAGGATGAGTTCATTGGGTATTTCCAAACCGCGACTCCGATCGATCAAATCGACCAGTTGAATATCGGCTCACGCCCATCGCGTAGAAAATCAACCAAGTCGATTAATGACCTAAGAGCGATCCCGTGGGTCTTTGCTTGGACGCAGTCTCGCACCAATATCCCCAGCTGGTATGGCGTTGGGACCGGATTCTCGTCTTGGATCGAGTCAGGTGAAGAAGGTTATCTGGCGGAACTGCAAGATATGTATCTCAAATGGCCATTTTTCAAAACGGTTCTCGACAACGTTCACTTGGGACTCGGGCGTGCCGATATGGATATCGCCAAATTTTACTCCGAGTTGGTTTCAGAACCGTACGGCGAAGAAATCTACAGCAATATTCACATGGAGTACGAGCTTTCGCGAAAATGGTTGTTAGCGATCACGCAACATGACGACGTTCTCGACAGCGAACAGTGGCTTCAGCACAGTATTCGTATGCGGAACCCGTACGTAGACCCCATCAACTTTATCCAAGTCGCTTTATTAGAGCGTTTCCGTGAAACCGAAGATCAACAGGAGCGAGAACGGATCCAAAAGGTAATCATCGAGTCGGTGAATGGTATCGCGGCCGGCTTACAAAACGTCGGCTAGGTTAAGCCTGGCACACCGTGCAGCAAGAGTCCAAGGTTGGCAGAATGGCCAGACGAGGCAAGTTCGTTGATTTGAAGAAAATCGCCTTGCGCGTCCATTACTTAAGCATCAAGCATCCATGCATATTTTGTATTTTGCAAAAGGGAAGAAATCTCTTCGTAGTTGGACACGAGGTCGCGAATTGGCTTAAAAGCGCTTTTTTGCAATGTCGGCTCAATTGCAAGTGTTTTCATGTTCAGGAATTCGCAGATCTTGCCATATGCTTTTCGGGGGTCCTCAAAGATATCACCTTCATATTCGAGATGCAGGACTTTTCGGTTTTCGAAAAAACCGGCTATCTCTTCAAATGATTCATCTACACATTGAAACTGTTCGAGCACGGGCCTGCTAACTCCAAGCCCAATAGAAGCATTCTCAAGGTCAACGGTGATGTTACCGGCCTCATTGCGATCTCCTTTACTGGCATGCCACGATTCTGTTGCCATACCTCTCATAAGTGAAAGCATCATGCGGAGGTAGTTAGATCGTTTCAGTACAATCCAATGATCGATACCGATCTGATCCATCGCTTGAAAGAACTCTTCGGTTGAAAGTTTCAGCACATGAGGTTCCCAGATATGCTTGAATTTTGTCTCGAAACCGTAAACAGAACCGCGGCAAGAATCTACGCGCCTTTGAAGTCCTTTAAGTGGATCCGACCATTTCTTGTGCGTCTCAACATTGGGTATCAAGCGTTCTGAAAGGAGATGAAAATATTCATCATCCCATTGGACATCAGAATGTTGGCTAAGCATTTTCGCGAGAACTGTGCTGCCTGATCGCCCATGATGCAGCATCACGACTCGTGGACGTGTTCCGCCCTTCAAGTTGTAAAATTTTCGACGCAATACATCCTTAGCCCGATTGCATATTCTGGATGCCAAGTTGTTGGTACTCAATGTTATTCCTTCTGCGACTGTTTGCGGCGACCCACTGCTGGTGAACACCAGTATTCAGTTACGCAACTAACTGAACTTGCATGATACATTCTTTCTTAATTTTTCGGCGCCTGAAAATTCAGGACCGATAAAATCTCTTTCAATTATCGAACAATTCGTTGTTTTTTTGCAATGTGAAATCTGGTAAATGTACGCAGTAGTGTATAGCGACAACTATTTTTCCCGTCTGACGACAATTAAAAGTACCGGTTAG
>CAZKTR010000323.1:0-4353 GCA_964555525.1 uncultured Pirellulaceae bacterium | reverse complement strand
GCTGTCTTTATCGGAGCTGTCAGAATCAGATTTCGGTTCCTTTTTCGAATCCTCTTTTTTACCCGACAGGATCGATTGGATCGCATCGATACGGTTGTCGAACTCTTCATCCGAGATTTTTCCATCGTTATTGGCATCTACTTTTGCAACGATTGAATCAAGTTGCTTGTCAGTTAATTTTAAGTCACTTAGTTTGTCTGCAACATATTCTCGAAATTCAGCGGCGGTTCGCTCATCTAAAACCGTGTTCGGCAAGGTCAGAATGCCCGCCGAAACCGTTGTGCCAAGAAGTAGGATCAAAACAAGCAAAGCCAAAGATGATTTTCCGAGGTTGAATTTCATGGAGTTCTACTAGAGTTAAAGTGAAGCTATGTATTGTCTCAAACAATTTTGAGTAAACGGGTTTAATTGTATTGGTTGGGATGCGTAAACAAAACCTTGCAGCGCAAAAAGATCTACACGATTTGTATCGCTGCGTTTCTTTGTTCGGCCTAGAAACGTGCAGGGCTGATCACCGCCCGCGAATTTGGCTTATTTGACATCATAATCACATGATTAGCGATCTTCGCGGGACAAATCAGAATTGACCAAAAAGTTGATTTTTCATACTCTACCCGCCTAACATTTCTTTCTGATACCCGCCAAAGGATTGGCAGTCGTGGTACCTAAACTCATAACGCGATACGTTTTTGTTGAACTGGCGAAGATCTTTTTGATCTCGTCATTTGCGTTTGTCGCGTTGATGCTGATCGTGGGAATCGCGGAACAAGCCAAACGACCTGGCCTCGGCCCGGAAATTCTCATTCAACTGGTGCCTTACATCCTGCCAAAGGCACTGATGTTTGCTATGCCGGCGACCTGTCTATTTAGTGTTTGTGTTGTCTTTGGTCGAATGGCTTCGGACAATGAAATGGTTGCCATCAAATCGATGGGATTGAATCAATCCGTGATCGTGCTACCAGTACTGGCCGCTACATTTTTGCTCAGTCTCGGTGCGGTTTGGATTAACGATGTTTCGTTTGCTTGGAGCTACTGGGGAATCGAACGAGTCGTGTTAGAGAGTAGTGACAAGATTTTATACGGTGTTCTTAAAGATCGAGGCAGTTACAAAACGAGCAAGTTCTCGATCGAAGTCGATGGCGTGGAGGGTCGACGGTTGATTCGTCCAGTTATCAACACTTATTCAAACAACAAAAACTTTCGCGCGGTTGCTGAAGAGGCGACACTTACGACTGACATTGACGCCCATAGCTTGAATTTTGAAATGATTCGTGGTGCGGCGGTTGTTGAAGGCAAGAACAAAACGACATTTCAGTTTCCACAGTTTTCACATCCAATTCCGATTAAGTCTCCCGAAAAAATTAGGAAGGACATTGGAAACCCAAGCCATTTGTATTTGAGACAGATTAGTTCTGAGATTACGACTCAGGAAAACGAGCTAACTAAAATGAAACAATCCAACGCGATGCTTGCTTGTAGCCAGTTGGTCGCTGGCGATATGTTGGGGCTGAGCAATGGTGAATGGGTAGAGCGCCTAGAAAACCAAAAGTCGTCGACGGAGCGACTTTCGCGGTTGCATGTAGTGCCCCATCGTCGCTGGGCAAACGGATTTAGCTGTTTAGCGTTTGCAATGATCGGGATTCCGATTGCTTTGCGATTGAAGACGTCGAACTACGCGACGACTTTCGGTATCTGTTTCTTGCCGATCTTGGCAATCTACTACCCGCTGTTCATGTTTGGGCTTAATGGCGCCAAGGGCGGTGATCTACCGCCTTACGGGGCCTGGCTGGGAAATGTCGCCTGTATGATGATCGGCACTTTCTTAATTTGGCGCGAGTTCCGTCGGTAGTCCGCCGCGAGTCGGGTTGAACGGGTTTTAGCTGTTTTGGCGATAGCGGCTGTCGGTTTAAGTGTGAGGTTTTGAAGATCCGAACGCTGTGACCCGTTTAGGTGGCGCTGTTTTGGTTGCTTTGTTTCACCATGGGCAGGTATTTAGTAGGTGCAATCCATGCAATCGTCATAGGCTGTCGTTTTTGCTTAGCCGGATAAGTTTTTCTGGTCGTAGGTTTCGTTTTTACCATGCAGGTTTGCTAATACGTTGTAGTTTTTCAACGTCCAAGCAACATTCAAAAGGTTGGTACCTTCTGTTTTTGCTTTGGCGAAAGTCTCCCCAAAAAAACAACCAACCAAACGCAAGCACCTACGATGGCCAAAACGAAAAACAAAGCAACTGCTAAGAAGACAACGACAGCTAAAAAAGCAACCAAGGCAAAGGCCACTAAAGCTAAAGTGACCAAGGCCAAAGCGACTAAAAAGAAAACAGTCGAAGTAGCAGAGCTAAATGAAACGGGTCTTCGCAAATCAAAGGATCGTCGAGCCAAGAAGACACCCGCCCAAGCAGCAGCAGCTGCACCGGCAGTCGAGCGTCGTAAGGTGAAGCGTCGGCGTCAGATTGATCCAACCACGTGCGAACGAGATTATTCGGACTTGGAAATCGAATTCATGCACGCCATGGACGAATACAAGCGAGCCAGCGGACGCATGTTCCCGACTTGCAGTGAGATTTTGGAAGTTTTGATCAAAATGGGGTATCGCAAAGTTGCCGATGCTCAAGCTCTCTACGATCCAAGCGCAGAAGCAACAACTAGCGGTGAAGTAGAAGCTCTTGAAAATGATCTTATTGAATCAGAGTTCTAAACTTTATCAAAACAATTGAAACCTTAAGTTGACTAAGTTGATGTTGGCCAAAATTTTTGGTTGATTAAAACTTAGAAGACCAAGAAAGCACAGCACTTCCGGGCTGTGCTTTTTTTGTGTTAAGAAGTAGCTGGAGTCGCCAGACTTCAGTTTGCAGCGAGTACCAAGTGCAAATTTAAAACCACGAAACACCAAAGACACGAAAATCAGAACGGAGCTTGGTTAGTCTGACGCGCAATGTCAGCCGTCATTTTTCGTTTCTTTCGTGGTTATTCTTTACACAGCAACCTTGGTTATAGAGCCAACCGCATCCACGCTCTGGCGAACGTAGCTACTCTTCCACGGTCAAGGACGGCTCACCCGGTTGCTGGGTAACTTCGCCGATGACAGCGGAGTTTTCAAAGCCTTGGCTAGTCAGGAACTCCAATGCCTCGGTGACTGCTCCCGAAGATATTCCCAATAACAACCCACCGCAGGTCTGCGGATCATACAGGCTTGCGTATCGTGAGGATTCGGGGACGTTAAGCTTTACCTTTTCAGCGGCAAAGCGGTTCTCCGGCGCTAACGTGCTTTCTACGCCAGCCTCAATTAAATCTTGGCAGCCTTGCAGACGAGGTACATCGTCCATTCGAATGGTCGCCGAACATTGGCTGGCTTTGAGCATTTCCGCCGCATGTCCCGCCAAACCAAAACCGGTCACGTCGGTCATCGCTAAGATGCCAAATTTTTCGATCAACTTAAGAGCAACTTGATTGCTCTTCAACATCGACTCGATCATCGGTTGGTAATCTTTGGCTGGGAGTTTCCCTTGCATTAACGCCGCTAATAAAACTCCAGATCCAATCGGCTTGGTCAAAATCAATTGGTCGCCGGGCTTGAGCATGCCCTTGGTTTTGGGGTCGCTCAATTGGTTACCCAAGACCGTAAAGCCAGCGATCAATCGTGGTCCTTCGATCGAGTGACCTCCCACGATCACCGCGCCCGCTCGATTGAGTTCTTCGACGGCACCGGCCATTAGTTCACGCATCACTTGTCGCTGAGCCCGTGGGTGGCCCAGCGGCAATTGGACCATCGCCAGCGCGCCGGTAGGCTGAGCCCCCATCACGAAGCAATCGCTGACAGAGTTCAACACCGCAATCCGGCCACTCAAATAAGGATCGTCCAGTGGGCTAGCAAAAAAGTCGGTTGTGACGGTGACTTGATTGTCTTGAGTCCTAACAATCGCGGCGTCGTCGGGTTGATCCAAGCCGATGATCACGTCGGGATGCTCGGGGACTTCCAGTTCATCCAAGATGGAAGACAGCATTTTGCTGCCGATCTTTCCGCCACAGCCCAAGCATCGCATTGCGTCTTCTTCGTTGCTGGGCGTCGGCGGTGTCATCGCCATCGGAGTGTAGTCTTGGTACATCCGCATGAACTTTTGGTCGATCCGGTTTTTTAGGTACCAACACCAACCGGCGTAAAAACTTCGCTTACCACGTTCGGCGATCGTTTTTCCATCTGCGGTATTAATCAACTTCAGAAACGATCGCTGCGGTTGGTAACTGGTGAGTTTGCGATTCCAAACGGCTCGTTGCAGGTTGTCCCACAAAACAGGGCCTTGTCGCACCGCGAAGACGCCGGCTTTGGGCAAATCAAAATCAACCATCGTCCCAC
>CAZKTR010000322.1:0-4359 GCA_964555525.1 uncultured Pirellulaceae bacterium | reverse complement strand
TTGTCGAGTTTTTGGTATTTGTTACCTAGGCCGTGAATCTAGACTATGATGGTAAGAGTCTGTTTTGTTTTACTTTCTGCCCTTATTACCAATCACTTTTGCCTGTGTTATCTGTTCGTCCAAAAATCACTGACTTGAACTTTCATCTGTATGCTCAGTCTGTGCATCCAGAGTTGTTCGATGTCTGTGCGCGGCGGACAACGCAACGTGATCGTTACGAATTGGAGACGGCGATTACGACCGATGGTCATGCGATCCGTTTTCAGTGTGGCTCGCTTTCGTTAACCGAAGTCAGTGCAGGGTTGCATCATCCGTTGCCGACAAAGTCGCTGCTGTTGACTCAGCAGATCGATAGCGGGAATCGTCATCAATTACGAATTCAAGACTTGGTCGACTATCAATGCAGCGTGCAAATTGAAACGGTCAACCCAAAGTTGTTCGTGGCTCTTCAACAACAGCTCAACAATCGGGTTGAGTGCGAGGGGTTGGTGCATCGATTCGGTTCAAACGGGCGGTTGACCTTTGGGGCGATGAGCTACATTCACGTGCAGTCGTTTCTAGAGCACGTATTGATCCGGTCGTTTCATACGTTTCCAGAGTCCAGTAGCGTGGTGACTTCGGAGTCGCGGTTCAGCGTCGCTCAAGAGCAGTAGGCTGCAGGATCCCAGGAGCGGTCTACAGCAAATCGTTGAGAGATTTCCATTCAACGTCGCAGCGAGTTGGAATTCGTTTGACAAGTTCGAGCACGTCTGGACGTTCTTGTAAGAGCCGATAAGCAACGTTTGCAAGTCCGACGCCTTCACCTTCGAAGCAGAAAGTAAAGCTACCGTCAGTGCCGCGAATCGTGCAGGCTTGCAGTTCGAATTGCTTCGATAGCATCGTTTCGAGGCTGTTGTCTTCTGATAGGGATGGTATGCCAATCAGTAGTCGCGTGCCGCCACCACAGTCATTGACGTTGGGACTAGCTCGTCGCATTTGGTCATTGAGCCATTTTGCCAGTTGTTCTGGTGGGACGCTGTTTTCGGCTAATACTTGATCCAATGACAGCTTTTTGTATGCATCTGCCAGTACGCGTTGAGCTTGTTTGGAAACTTCGGCCTGCAATTGGTTTTGCCATAATGCGCTTGATTCAAGAGCGGTGTTATAGCCTCCGTAGTCACTGATTAGCGAATCGTAGACAAGTTCCTCGGTCCTTAAGAGGTGGTCGTTGACCTGTTGCTGGATCGATTCGCTCAGCAGCGTTTCCATGCAAAACCCGGTGTCGGTTTCACTTGGGCCAGTGATGCCGTCTGTTTGGAGGCTCTGAGCGACGATTTCGAGTTGGCGTCGATATTGATGCAGAACGGAGTGCAAAGAATCTACCGATCCGCTTGCGATTCGGTAGAGTGATCGTGCGTAGCGGTAGACGGTCACTTGTTTTCGCGCCGCATTGTATTGTTCAACTAATTGCTCAACTTGTTCAGGCAGCATTAGTTTTGAGCGACTCTTGCTCAATTCATTTAAGTTATTTAATGCTTGGGTTTCGGCGGTTGCGATTTCTTGGCCAGTTCGTTCAAGTTGTTTAATGTTGTCACGGAGTTGCGCTGTAAATTGCTTTGACGTCTCGTAGGCAAGAGCAAGGTTCATGGATTTACCGTCCATGAGGTTTTGGATTGCAATAACAACTTGCTCGCCGACCACTGGAGCCCAACGTTCGACCTCTTCCTTTGCCGCAAGACATGCCTTCGGCTCTCCGATGCCATCAGCTTGATGCTGGATTGAAGTTAGATAAACGTTGTCAAACATCTTGGCTAGTTCAAAGGCACTAAAGTTCGTGTTGTGCTTAAGGCTTTCCTTGGCTTGGTGCAGTAGCGCGGGCAGTACCTCCTGGGTCGCGGTTTCGATGCTTGATTGAATGCGTTGGCAAACCTCATCGACGCTAAGTTGGTTTTCGATGGTTAGTGTTTCTACTAACGCCTGAACTTGGTTGTTGGTCTGACCGTTACCAGAGATCCAGTAACGCATTAGCTGACTTCCGATAAGTTGAGCCGTTTTGAGTCCGGCTTCAAATTTACCTGGGCCTGTTACGCTAATGCCAAAGGTACGCAATGCAAAGTCTTCGGCTTCGCTATCATGCTTACGGCATAGGTCGAAGAACGAAGTGCATTTTGAGGCACTGGCTAGCATCATGTATTCGGCAACGCCTTCGAGTTTTTGGTCAAATTCTGACTGGCAGAGGTTTTGGCCAAGGTCTTCAAAGTAGGTGAAGTCGAACGGAACCGTTTCTTCAAAATCCGGTACACCGTTTTCTATGTCGCCAGGGAAGCCGAGTTCGCAGAAGTGGCGCAGTTCGGTCAGGAAAGCGAAGGCATTGGCTGACGAAAGCCCTGGGTCTCGTAGACGCTGGTAAGTTGAATGTAACATAATGCCGACGACAGAATCTGGTTGGTGTCCAGATTCGTGCATCAGTAGTCGCAGGCTATAGGCTAGGTCTAAGGCCATGCCACTGCCGAGGCCGCCACTGATGGAGGTCACGACAAAAATGCGGGGGGCTAGTTCGCCGGGATCGATGTCGAGTGTATCGGCGGTGGTTGCTAGGTTTTCCGGTTTACTGATTTCGCGGATTGATTCTTCTAGCGTGTTGTAGATGTGATCAAAGTTGTCGGAGTAAGCCAGTCGGCCCAAAGGACGTAGGCCTTCGGTTTGTAGCGTCCGTGGGATGTTGTAGATCCAGCGTCGACTCAACCAATTGAGGTGTGATTTTTTTTGGGCACGATAGGCTTCTGGTTTTTTGAGTGGCGTCTCGATAAGTTCTTTGCCTTCGAGCGGGCAAGTGCTGGAGCGAACAATCTCGTTGACGGCGTCTCGGTCAGAATCGATGGCATGTAGTCTGATCGATGGTAAATTTTCCATCGATCCATGCCGAGCAATCAACTGAGTTTTGATCTTCTGAATGATTTTGTTACCAGTAGAACCAACCCCAATGTACAGCGTAGGACGTACTTTTGTGTCCGTCGCATCACAGTTAGGAGGATCTAGAACCTTAACTTCACTCGCTTGAAACGGCAGCGCGTTGCCTGAAATCAATGCGGTCACTTCATGATTGTTTGTGCCCAGCTTCAGAGTGTTGGTTTCGTCATTATCCCGGGTCACTGTGCGTCGCGGTGAAGATTTTTTACCTGAACGACGGCGATTGGACAGTTCTTCGACCATCTCAACGCAACTTTGGAAGCGGGCGCTAGGATCTTTGGCCAGTGCTTTAGCGATGATAGCTTGATCAAATTTCGGAAGCGAATGTATGTCCGGCTTGCCGTTTATGTGTTGGGCAGCCAATTGAGCTGGTGTTGTGCCGGAAAAGGGCCGGCAGCCAGTTAGCATTTCCTGATACACAATGGCCAGAGAATACTGGTCGCTGGTTTTTCCGGGGCGTCCGTCGAAAAGTTCGGGAGCCGCATAGGCCGGTGTCATCCCAGACATCAACGATTGCGATGCCTGTTGCAAGTCTTTGATTAGCCCAAAGTCAGCTACCTTGACGTGGGCACCGATGACGAGCAAGTTTTCCGGTTTGATGTCTAAGTGCTGTAGTCCATGACTTTCCGAAAGATAATCAAGTGCTTCGGCCGAGCAGCGCATGTAGCGCAGCATGTCTTCGCGGCTAATGCCATTTTTTCCTTCGGCGATATTGAGGTTGAATTCGTCAGCAAGGCTGCGATCGGCTAATTCGGAGACGACGACTAGTTGGCCTTCGAATACTTCAATCCGCTCGAGCGACAGCAGGAACGGGTGTCGTAGTTCTTTGACGCGGCCAAGTGCTTTGAGTTCTGCTTGGGCGCGTTTTCCATCGTGGTAACCAAATACAATCTTGATAGCTTTCATCAAGCCACCAGGAGCTTCGGCGGACCATACTTCACCAAAGCCACCAGAACCAATTCGTTCTTTTAGCTTGTAGCCAAGAATCTCTTTGTTTATTTCTAGAGGGCTTTGCAACATCGGAGCAAGGTTGGGTAATTTTCAGTGGAAGCAGAAAAGGGGTACGACAAGGGTGTCTTTTTATGATTGTTCTAGTTGATCGTTTTCCGAGTCCAAAACAGCTGGGTTCGTATCAGAGGGAAGCCGAGCGGCTGATTCTTCTGTTGAGTATTTGCTTAGCGGTGAGGGCCGGCCGTAGTAGAAACCTTGACCAAACTGAAATCCCATTTGCACCAAGATGTCGTGGCATTCTCGGGTTTCGACACCTTCGGCAAGCGTTTTGATTCCGAGGTTGTTGACCAAGTTGGCAAACAATGCGACTAGTTCTTGACGTTTGGCTGGAGCGTGTTCGATATTTTTCGTTAGTTTCATGTCAAACTTGAGAAAGTCTGGGCGGACTTCGCCAAGTTC
>CAZKTR010000321.1:0-4374 GCA_964555525.1 uncultured Pirellulaceae bacterium | reverse complement strand
GTGGGCCTCGCGGTCAAGGCGGTCCTCGCGGTCAAGGCGGTCCTCGCGGTCAAGGTGGTCCCCGTGGGCAGGGCGGTCCAGGTGGTGGCGGACGCGGTGCCGGTGGACGTGGCGGTGGTGCCGATTCCGAAGTTGAAGAACTAGAACTCGATTGAAGGGGTAAAGCTGGCGGCGACAACCAGTTTGCTAATCAGCTAATGGAACTAGACTCCAATGGTGATGGAATTTTGCGTCGAAGTGAAGTGCCAGAACACATGCGAGCGGCGTTTGATGTAGCTGATGAAAACGGAGACGGAATTGCTGACGCGAAAGAGAGAGTGATTTTGGCGTCTAAGTTTCGTCGTCGGCAGCTAAACCCCAACGGAGATGTGATGCAAAATACACCTACGCATGGCAATCGCTAGAGCAGTTGGTTATGTTGGAGGTTAAGTCGGTCAAGGGCTTCAGGCCTCTTGAATGGTAACTCGACGTAGAGGTTTCACTACTGCCTCGACACGTCGGGTTACCAATTTCAAAAACTGATTTGTCTAGGTTTCCCTCCTTCAGCTTCAGTCATGACAATGCAAAACGTTGACAATTTTGACGAAAACGATTTGGCTTACAGCCAGTACGAGGTTGTTGATGCATTGGCTCATGATTTTTTGGCTCGACATCGCAATGGCGATCGTCCTACCATTGGTGAGTATGTTCGACGGCATCCGTCGCTGGCGGAGCAAATAGGAAGCGTTTTTCCGGCTGTTCTGTCTTTGGAGAAGGTCAAGCTTGGTAAACAGGAGGCGGTTGACGGTCGAGCGTCTTTGGCTGGGCACGAGATCAAGCAGTTGGGGGATTTTGAGATCCTTCGCGAGATTGGCCGCGGCGGGATGGGGATCGTTTTTGCCGCTCGACAGGAATCGTTGGGGCGGGTTGTTGCGATCAAGGTTTTGCCCAAGCAAAGTTTGCTGGACGAAGCGGATTTAGAGCGATTTCATCGTGAGGCTAAGCTCGCCGCGGCAATGCATCATTCTAATATTGTTCCTGTTTATGGTACGGGCGATTTTGATGGATCGCATTATCTGGTGATGCAGTTGGTCGATGGAGATTCCCTAGACAAAGTACTGGTCAATGCCGAAAAAGCGATGGAGGTTTTGGAGGTCGCGGATTTGGGGGTTCAGATTGCCGACGCGATTGCCTACGCTCATGATAGCGGCGTTTTGCATCGAGATATTAAGCCGGCGAACATCATTGTCGAATCCGATGGTTTGGCGCAGATTACTGACTTTGGTCTGGCGACTACGATCGACAACGAAAGAACGCGAAGTCGAGCACTAAGTGGCAGTTTGCGATACTTAGCTCCCGAGCGTTTGAAGGGTGTGTCTGATCAGCGGAGTGATGTTTACAGTATTGGTTTGACGTTGTACGAAATGTTGGTTGGCAGGCCGGCGTTTCAACAAGATGATACCAGCGAGTTGTTGTTGGCAGTGGCGAACCCGAGTTCTCTTTCGATTCGAAAAAATCGATCGGAGGTGCCGTTGGATTTGGAGACGATCGTGCTCAAAGCGATGGAGTCGGATCCGAAAAGACGTTATCAGTCGGCGGGCGATTTACGAGATGATTTGCGGCGATTCTTGGCGAACGAACCGATCGTTGCTCGCAAGGCGACTCCACTACAGCGATTTGGGCTGTGGTGTCGCCGGGAACCAAAGTCGGCGATCGCTGCAGCAACCGCGATCGCGGCGCTGCTGGCGGTTTCGGTGGTTTCTTCGTGGGCTTATTTTGTTACTGCCGACGCGAATCGAAAAACCATCGCAGCGCTGGAGAGTTCCGAATCGATCGTGAGTTCTTCCGTGGAAACGCTCGACCAGATCGTGGATGTAGTCGCGCTGTCGCCGATTTCAGATTCGATTGAGTTTTGGGATTCCGATGTGTTGCAAGTCGACCAGTCGTTTTTGGACCCGGCGTCGTTGGCGAATCCGCATTCGGCGAAAATTTTGGAACGGCTGCAGCCGATGTATCAAGAACTGCTACGGCAATCCCCGACAGATCCGAAGATTGTGATGCGGATGGTCGGCGCGAGCGTGCAGCATGCTCGGATTTTAGATCAGTTGGGGAAAAACCGTCAGGCCAGTGATGCGATTCAACAAGGGATCTCGTTGCTGGAAGATACGGATGTGAATGTTCAGATTCCTGAACAGGAAAAGCAGATTTGGTTGGCACGGCTTTCCAATGAAAAAGGCAATTACATCATCCGTGGTTTTAAGACGGATGAGGCGGACGAGTGTTTTCAGAGAGCATTGGCAATCGCGGAAGAATTACCAGAGACAAATCAAGACGCTCAGCTTGAGATGGTGCGAGCGTATATTGGTTTAGGAACGAATCGTTTTCGAGGACGTCGTGGCCCACCGATGGGGGCGTTCAAACCGGAACGAAAGTTTCCGGGTCCCAGAGTAGAACGAAAGCCAGGCTTGCCCAAAGAGCAGCGAAAAGAGGCGCTGGAGAAAGCGGTACAGATATTGGATCGACTCAAGGTGAAAGAAACAATTGACACGAGTATTTCAGAGTCCGATTCAGACATCGTAGCAACTGAGATTCTGCGGGCGAGAAGTTATCTTGGTTTGGCGGCGTTGGCTGGAAGCAATAGTGATGAACGGGCGCAACAAACCGATAAAGCGATCGACATTCTGAAAGCTTACTTGGAGCGTGACCCTGATAACACGTTTGTGCGAATGGAGTTGGTGAAGGCCCTCAGTAGCGGATCGATGGTTTCCAAGAATATGATGGGAGAGAGGCCGTTTCCGGGGAACAAACCACGTCAGCCGATGGGGCGATTTCGGCAAAGCAATCGGCCGCAGTTGGAAGAAGCGTTGGTTGTGCTGAGACCTTTGCGAGAGGCTTACCCGAGTAATCCAGCGTTCGTCATGTTGGAAATTCAGATTCGACATCGTTTGGCGACCGCGATTAAGCGGAGAGGGGCATTGGGGGAAGCCCAACGGCAGCTTGAATTGGCGATTGATTTACAAACGGTGTTGGTCGAGAAAATGCCGGATAGTGTTAGCCATCGTTGTTGGCGAGCGTTATTGAGTTGTTCGTTGGCTGAAGTGTTGCGAGGGATGCGAAATCATGAAGCTGCCGCGACCGCGATTGAGGATGCAAGGGAGATTTTGCGGGCAATTCCCGAAGGCCAATCAAAGCATCCGATGGTTGAACGTTTAAGGCGGACTTTATCCGATCGGGGGCCGGGACCGGGATTGCCGGGGATTGGGCCGAAGCGACCTTGACTATATTCGGGCTGGAATAGCGGTCGTGGAATCAGCTTTATTTTATGCTAGGCGGTTTTCTGAAGCGGTAAATTCGGTGTAAGTGAAAATATGCACCTGTGTCTGCTTCACGCATTATTGAACAGTTCCCAGAACTGACTTGCCTTGCGATTAGCGTTGTATGCTAGACCTATTGTCAGAGTGACGTTATGCTACAAGCTTGGGTCGAGAACTAAGGTTATAATCTTGACCTTAGTTTATCTAATCTAGCATTCGAAATCTCTTAGCTTATGAAGATCGCTCGCATTTTTGCTCACCGCGTTGAGTTGCCTTTAAAAGAAGGCAGTTACAAATGGTCTGGTGGAAAATCCGTTTCTGTATTTGATAGCACGATTGTTGGCGTCGAAACGGAATGTGGGCTGATTGGGTACGGCGAAGTTTGCCCGTTGGGTCCGTTTTATTTGCCAGCTTATGCGGAAGGCGTGCGAGCGGGGATCAAGGAATTGGGTCCGCATCTGATCGGCATGGATCCTCGTGAGTTGGGCAAGCTAAACCATGTTTTTGACAAGGCTCTCAAAGGCCACGCTTACGTTAAGTCTGGTATCGATATCGCTTGTTGGGATATTTTGGGAAAAACAACCGGTTTGCCTGTTTGCACGTTGATGGGTGGACGATTCGGCGAAAGCATTCGGTTGTACCGAGCGATCTCGCAAGTCGAGCCTGACGCGATGGCTCAAAATGTTGCGGATTATAAGGCCGAAGGTTACACCCGATTTCAACTGAAAGTCGGTGGCGATCCGGATACCGATATCAAACGAATTCACGCCGCCCGCGCCATATTGAAGGACAGTGATCGATTGGTCGCCGACGCGAATACCGGGTGGACTCAGCATGAAGCGATTCGAGTGGCCAAGGCAGTTCGGGATTTGGATGTTTATATCGAACAACCTTGTTTGAGTTACCAAGAGTGTTTGGCGGTTCGTCGTCACACCGACAACCCGTTTGTACTCGACGAGAGCGTTGACAGTTTGGGGATGTTGCAGCAGGCCAAAGCTGACTTGGCGATGGATGTGGTTAATTTAAAGATTAGCAAGCTTGGTGGCCTGACAAAAACCAAACAAGCCCGCGATTGGTGTGC
>CAZKTR010000320.1:0-4377 GCA_964555525.1 uncultured Pirellulaceae bacterium | reverse complement strand
ATACAACGTTTGGATCAACCGTCATTGTTCCGGGGTTGGGAGTGGTGATGAACAACCAAATGGATGATTTTTCGATTGCGCCGGGCACACCGAACGCTTTTGGATTGGTCGGTGGCGAGAACAACGCGATCGCGCCGGGTAAACGCCCTCTTTCTAGCATGAGCCCGACCATTGTTTTAAAAGATGGAAAACCCGTGATGACTGTTGGCGCAGCGGGTGGACCAACCATCATCACGCAGGCGGTTTGGGCGATTGTCAATCGCTTGGATTTGGGCATGAACATTGGCGACGCGATTGCTCGACCTCGTATCCATCACCAGTGGTCGCCCGATCAACTGTTAGTGGAAAACTCGCTGGATCAAAAAACTTCAGCAGGCTTGGCCGCGAAAGGGCATACCATTGTTGGCAAGGAGGGAATTGGCATTTCGCAAGCGATTACTTACGACGCAAAAAGCAAGAGGTTTACTGGTGCTCATGACCCCCGCACCCCCGGCAAAGCGTGCGGCCAATAGTGGTTGCTTCCGACGGAATGGTTGCCAAAGAGTTGCGTTGTTCGACCAATACAAAAAACCCTTCTTGGCTTTTATTGTTAAGTGAACCAAGAAGGGTTTAGGTTTCCCAGCCAAGGCGTTCAACGACGAGGGAAGTTAGCCACGTCGTTCCCAACCGTGCCATCGCTGATAAAATACGAGCTTCGCCATCCATTCCACTGTACACATTGCGGCGCAAAAGCGAGCTATTTTTTTGGGATAAATTCTGTTGGTTGCTGTCAGGACGCTAGATAATGGCGTGAAAGCCGTTGTTATTGCACTTCGGTATGACCAAATACACAGACATAGGTTGAATGATTTCCAAGCAAAAACTGGGCTTAATACCGACAAAGTTTGCCTAACACTACAGTTGTAGCTAGTTTTGGACGAAGAAACTGTCTGCGAGCTTTAAGAATTCCTTAAGAATCGAAGTTGAAATGCAAGTTGCTTCGAAATTTCCCCTGTCACTTTTTGGACTGTTAGCAATTGCGCTTATTTTGCTTCCCAAAACAGTGCTCTCTCAGGGGTCTTTCGAACGATCATCTCCTGAAACAAGAGTCCTTTTTGAAGCCGGAAACTATTTTGAGACTTACTGGCTGGCTGTCTCACCTGACTTAAACGGGTCGGGAGGTCTGTTGGATCCCGCGGGTCTAGGGACGGGTGATATTTTCGAAAGCTTCGATGTTTGGGCGTTTTCGCTGAAAACGGATTTAACTCCGTGCACGTCGCTGGCTTTGGTTTTGGATCAACCGTGGGGGACCGACACAAACTTCCCGTTGATTGCGACCTCTGGCTATTCAGGCACCTTTAACAGGCTCGAGAGCAATCAGCTTAGTGGCATACTAAAGCAAAAAATTGGTAACAACTTTTCAGTCTATGGTGGCTTGCGAATTCAGTCATTAAAGGCGTCTGCGGGTTTCCCGTTTGGAGGTTTGCTTGGACTTGGCGGACCTTACTCTGCAGTGCTTGACCGAGATGAGGGGGTCGGATTTTTGGCGGGCGCGGCTTACGAGATTCCAGAAGTCAAATTTCGTTTTGCAGCGACCTACTACTCCGAGGTTGAAACATCACACGATACCGTTGAAGTCGCCGGAGCGTCCGTCTTCAATACAGAAACTGTCATTTCAACGCCTCAGTCGATCAATCTAGAGTTGCAAAGCGGTATCGCGAACAACACAATTGCTTTCGGTTCAGTCCGCTGGGTCGACTGGTCAAAGTTTACGATTTCGCCACCGTTATTTGAAGGAGTTGTTGGGTTGCCGGCGGTGGAATACTCGGAAGACTTTTTTACGTACACCGCGGGTATCGGACGTAAGATCACGGAGCGATTCGATTTATCTTTTTTGGTGCGTTACACACCCATGACCAATCAAGAGCTGCCAACGGTTGGCCCGTTTGATGGAAACATTAGCTACATTTTTGCGCCGTCATTGCAACTCCCACGGGTAAAAGTTACCACAATCATTGGCTACACCGATCTTGGTGCAGGGACCAACTTTGCCGGTACTCAATTTGATGATGGGGAGGTCGTTACCGTGGGCTTGCAACTAGGTTTCCATTTTTGATCCAAGTAAAGGAATGAGAAGATTTATGTCCTTCTTCATTCCAAAATTTTGTTAATCGCTGATCGACTTGGCAAAAAGAAGTACCCACCACCGACCGTTTTCACATGTGCGATAGGTCTCGGGCATCGTTTTCGAATAGGTTTGATTGGAATGGTGAACATCTCAAAATCCAACTGCGAGGCGATGGGGTCGAGCTCGTCGGAAAGGCTGCTGATCATCGAAGAGTGGATCCAGTTTTGCTGCATGAATTCAAACTGTCGTTCAAAACTAGCGTTCAAACACATAAATATTAGACCGCGGGCTTCACTTTTGGAGGCTCCATCTTCTACTGAAACATCAGAACGCAGTCCGTCGGGAAAGTACTCAGCTGGCGCGGGAGGGCCATAGGCGCGTCCTCTCCTAAGAATTCGATGGCGATCCTTGTTTCCTCTGTCTCGCTTGGCCCCGGTTCTCGGGTTGCACCTGCGTATGTGTGATCCCGCGGGGCAATTGAGGCCTTGTTGGTCGCGACGATAATCAAAGTCGTTGTATGGTTTGTTCTCTGGCCCGTCTGGCTTAAGTGTAAGTGGAGTCCCATCTGGCCATCGCCCCATTTGTTTGGACGCCAATCGAATTTGTTCGCTGCTGATATCCCCAAAACTATTCCAGAACCCTTGAACATTTTGTTCGATTTGTCGGACGACCAAGTAGCTTCCGTTATGAGCGATTTTCGGATGCCTCTCGATCGTCCCAGAATTATCACGGTGGCCGAGTAAGATCTCGCCCCAAGCGACTTCATCTGAACGAGGACCTTCTTTATTCAACCCTCGCAACCAAGGTTGTGAAATTCCGTCACGAAATCCAAAGTGTTCTTTTTCATTGTTCAAAGAGACCGAGTCAATTCGCCCTCGATCAACTAATTTTATCCCAGGCGTTTCCAACAATTTTTTTATTCGGGTCTCTCTCTGGGCCTCGTTAAGTTCATAAACAAGTAGTGCCAAATGAATCTCTTGCTTTTTTGGTTGCCCCCAAAACCAGTTACTAGGAGCACTAGGGCAACCATCAAGATCCCCCAAAACTCGTTGCCGATACGGGGTGACCATGCCTTCCCTAAATTCTCTTTTGAACAGATCGGCCTGTTCGTTGGCAACGGCCTTATTTAGCTTGTTAAGCCCTCGCCAGGTAAAAGCAATATTGAGTCTGCTGTCCTTGGCTTTACAGGATGCGTCATTGAACGAAACCTGATCCTGAATTTGCTTGAGTGATTGAATTGCCTTTGCAGCGTCTTCAATATGGATCATTAAACAAGACATCGCAGGGAATTTGCGATAGCCAGAAGATACGATTCCTTGGATTTCTGACAGTAGTGAACCATTAGGTTCGCTGTCTTTTTTCATTGACGGTTTAACCACTAGCTCCACCTCCAAAAAGTGACAACCAATCGAGTATTTCTTGATCTGACGATTGCTTAAACAGGCCCAATCTGATCTTTTCGTTACGCTTTATTTCTGAAACCGTCAGTTGTGGATAACCACGATACCAACATTGCACTTCGATTTGGCAGGCGCGTGTAAATGGTAGAAATCGCTCTTCAAACCCAACCGTTGGCCACCTAAGAAATCTTGCTTTGGGACAGCCTCTTAGTGAAGACCATATTGGCACCACCGCTAGAGCCCCAACACCGGTAAAGTCGAAAAGGTATCGGCTCCAACTGCCATCGTAGTCGCTCATAAACAGCATCCTGCGTTTCCCCTTCAAAAGGAAAAACCTCGCGAAGTGGATCGTGTCGATACCCGAGAGCCTACCTCTGGTGTACCATTGCCTGCTTACCGCATCTGCTAACCATAGTACGGTGGTGATGATGACGCGTCTGGCGCGAGAAGACTTCACATCGACGACGAGCGATATTTGATTCTGAACGCCATTGTTTTCACTGGCAGCAATATGCTTGAGATGTGATTCATCAGGCCACACTTCATGATCTGTTTCCAAGAATTCAAGACATCGAATGAACCCACTAAGCCCCAGAATAAGGGCCAGTGCGACTGCTGGAACCAGCCATAGCAAGCTAAACATTGCCCACTTCATCACAACAACGATCAAAATAGCGGGTAAGGTAGGAATCAACAGAAAAAACAAAATTAGCAGTTGGACGTCTAGGTGTTTGAGCAATTTCAATGCTGGCGTCGCACCAGTCGAGATCCTCTTGGGCAAACGATTCTTTACTCTTTCTTTGATAAGCTTTTTGATTTCTTGGGGCGGTAGCTGACCGAGGTCATCTTGGGAATCAAGAAACGAAGAGA